>DASZIH010000015.1:0-14765 GCA_035949355.1 Acidimicrobiales bacterium | reverse complement strand
CCGCCGAGCGGCCCCACGAGTAGTCTCGCCACGTGACGCTGCAAATTCCTCCCAACTGTGACCTGACGCTCGGTATGACGTGCGTCGACAAGTCGGTACCCGGACGAACGGTGTGGCGCGCGCGTGCGGACGAGCGATTCTTGAATCCCGCGGGCCGCGTGCAGGGGGGCTTTCTCGCCGCGATGCTCGACTCCGCGATGGGCGCGTCCGCCGTGACCGTGGTGGGCGACCGCAGGGTCAGCGTCGCCAACACCGAGATGAAGGTCACGTTCCTGCGATCGGCGAAGGCCGGGGACCAACTGACGTGCGTCGCGACCGTGTTGAAGCCCGGCAAGGTGATCTCGTTCCTTGAAGCGACGATCACCGACGAGGACGAACGACTCATCGCCACGGCCAGCTCGACGTACCTCATAAAAGAACGCACTGAGTAGGCTTGGGCCATGAAGAACTCGACGTGGCGCCGGTTCCTTAGAGGAGCGTCGCTCCAACGAGATTTCGACGAACTTCGCGATCTGGCGATCCGCTACGTCAAAGAAGAGACCATCAAGCCGCTGAAGGACCTCGGTCGATTCATGCTCTGGGGTGCGATCGGCAGCGTCTTCGTGGGCTTCGGCGTCGTGCTCTTGCTCTTCGGGTCGCTCCGCTATCTGCAGTGGCAGTTTCGCGTTCTCGACGGTTCTCTCTCCTGGCTGCCCTACGTCATCGTCGCGGCACTGGCCCTCGTCGTTATGGCACTGACGGCGTGGCGTGTGGTCAGCGGTACGGCGAAGCGTCGACTGAAGGTGTCGAAGTGAGCGAGCACACGACGACGCGTCGTGAACTCGAAGCGTCGCTGCGCTCTTTCCTGCCCGACCAGGTACAGCTAGGCAGTTCGATGACGTCGTCGAAGCCAACGGTGGCCGTCGTCGGTCTCGGTGGCGTGATGACGGGTTATCTCTGGGGCCGGCTTCGCGGGCGCCGCGCTCGCAAGAAGGCCTAGATGCTTCGCCGACTCTTTCGTATCGTCACTGCTGCCGCGCTCGGCCGGGCGTGGGCACAGAAGTCACCCAAGTGGCTCTCCATCGCGCTCGGGATCGTACTTTTCCGATTCATCGACGCGCGCTCCAGGACTTCGGCCAGGCGTTCGAAGATCGGGAAAGCGTGACGGGTGCGTATCTAAGCGAAGGTGAGCGCGTCATGCTCATCGACGCCAAGGATCGTCACTACCTCGTCACCCTCAAAGAGGGTTCGGCATTTCACACCCACGCCGGCATCGTTCAACACGACGACGTCATCGGGGCGCTCGAGGGATCGCTCATTCGTTCGAGCACGGAGCGGTCGTTCTTAGTACTTCGACCAACGCTGTCGGACGTGGTGCTGAAGATGCCTCGCGGTGCCCAGGTCATCTACCCCAAAGACCTCGGCGCGATCCTGATGCAGGCCGACGTGGGACCGGGTATGCGCGTCCTCGAAGCCGGTGTCGGATCGGGAGCCCTCTCGATGACGCTATTGCGCGCGGGGGCGATCATCACGGCCTATGAGATCCGCGAAGACTTCGCGCTCCACGCGCAGAAGAACGTCCGCGACATGTTGGGTGACGACGTCGCCTACGACGTCAAGATTCGCGACGTGACCCAAGGTATCGACGAGGTCGAGCTCGACCGCGTGATTCTGGACATGCCCGAACCGTGGGACGTCGTCAAACACGCTGAAGGAGCGCTTCGTCCGGGGGGAATATTCCTCGCCTACCTTCCGACGATCAATCAGACCCAGCTACTGCGCGAGGCGTTGCACCACAACTCGTTCGGCTTGGAAGAGACGGTGGAGATACTTCGACGTACGTGGCACATCGACGGACGTTCGGTCCGACCGGATCACCGAATGGTGGCGCACACCGGATTCTTGACGTCCGCTCGACGTCTCGTAGGACGTCTCGAAGTCGACTAGTGGCGTTCGATGAAGATGCACTCGCCGGGGCACTCTTCAGAGGCCTCGATGACGGCATCCTCGAACTCGGCGGGTACTTCGGCGACACCCTCCGCACCACCGGGACTGCTCTTGACGTCGGCACCCTGTTTCACGTACGCCAGACCGTCGTCGAGCAGCGTGAAGACCGAGGGGCAGATCTCTTCACAGAGTCCATCCCCCGTGCAGAGGTCTTGGTCAATCCAAACCTTCATTTGCGTGTCCTCCGTTGCGAATTACGTGTAGTCACTCTAGTGGGAAGACAAGATGATACGTGACCTCTCGACGTGGTACTTACTCCCCTAGGGTGGCGATATGGACGGTTCTCAAGGATTTCACGAATCTTCTCGCGGCGAGCGCGACGAGCCCGCCACCACGAATTCGTCGCGCGACCTGACCTTGAGCGACGTCGATCAGGCCAACCGGCGTATTGAGTTACTCGAGGAGAAGCTCCTCGAGGCTCGCGGCCAGCTTTCACAGAGCCGTTCGAACAACGAAAAGCTCACGATCACCATTCAACAGACGCGTGATCAGATCGCGGCGTTGCGTGACGAAGTCGAAAAGTTGACCCAACCTCCCGCGGTCTACGGCACCTTCACGGGTTTCAACGAGGACGGCTCGGTCGACATCTTCGCGTCAGGCAGAAAGATGCGCGTAGCCCTGCACCCCGGACTCGATCCGGCCCAGATCGCTCGAGGTGACGAAGTCGTGTTGAACGAATCCTTCACCGTCATCGGCGTCCGCGACGCTGACGGACAGGGCGAAGTGGTGACCGTCAAAGAAGTACTCGACGAGCGTCGCGTCCTCGTGTACGGGCGCGCCGACGAGGAGCGCGTGGTGGAACTCGCCGAAGCGCTGCGCTCGGTGAAGCTGCGCAGCGGTGACGCGTTGTTGTTGGACCTGCGATCGAACTTGCTCACGGAGAAACTCATTCGTCAAGAGGCGGAGGAGTTGATCCTCGAAGAGGTGCCCGACATCAGCTACGCCGACGTGGGTGGCCTCGACGCACAGATCGAGGCGATCACCGACGCCGTCGAGTTGCCCTACCTGCACCGTGCCCTCTTTCACGACTACGACCTACCGGCGCCCAAAGGCATCTTGCTCTACGGTCCTCCGGGCTGCGGCAAGACGTTGATCGCCAAGGCGGTGGCGAATTCGCTCTCCCAGAAGGTCGGTGAGTTGACGGGCAATCGCAACGTCCGCTCGTACTTCTTGAACATCAAGGGCCCTGAGTTGTTGAACAAGTACGTGGGCGAGACTGAACGCCAGATCCGGGTCGTCTTCCAGCGCGCCCGGGAAAAGGCCGAAGAGGGCGTGCCCGTCATCGTCTTCTTCGACGAGATGGACTCCCTCTTTCGCACGCGCGGGACCGGGATCAGCTCGGACATGGAGTCCACGATCGTCCCTCAGCTCCTCGCTGAGATCGACGGCGTGGAGTCGTTGCGCGACGTCATCGTCATCGGCGCCACCAATCGCGAGGATCTGATCGACCCCGCGATCCTTCGTCCGGGACGGCTCGACGTGAAGATCAAGATCGAACGTCCAGACGCCGAAGCCGCCGCCCAGATCTTCCAGCGCTATCTTCACGTGGACCTGCCGCTCGACGAGTCGACGGTGCGCGAACTCGGTGGCGGGGATCGGGCCAAGGCCGTTCAGTTGATCATCGAAGAGACCGTGTCACACATGTTCCGCGTCGACGACGAGAACCGGTTCCTCGAGGTGACCTACCAGGGGGGCGACAAAGAGATCTTGTACTTCAAGGACTTCGCGTCGGGCGCCATGATCGAGAACATCGTGCGACGCGCGAAGAAGATCGCGGTGAAGCGAGAGATCGCGAACCAGGGGAGGGGACTGCGCAAGGAAGACCTCTTCGAGTCGATCCGCCAAGAGTTCCGCGAGAACGAGGACCTGCCCAACACGACCAACCCCGACGACTGGGCGCGCATCTCGGGCAAGAAGGGTGAACGCATTATCTTCATTCGTACGCTCATCAATCGCGAAGAGGACGACGAGAAGGGTGGTCGCTCCATCCAACACGTGGGCACCGGGCAGTACCTCTAGCACCATGGCCATCGCGAAGGTTCTCGGTATCGAGACGGAGTACGGCATCGCCGGAGGCCCGGACTACGACCCCATCGCCGCGTCCAGCATCATCGTCAACGCCTACGCGCAACAAGGGCGTACGCGGATCAACTGGGACTTCGACGGAGAGACTCCCGATATGGACGCGCGCGGGGGCGTCGATCTGACGTCCTTCGCGCCGATCGTCGAGACTCACCTCGCCAACACGGTCCTCACCAACGGCGCGCGTCTCTACGTCGACCACGCACACCCCGAGTACTCGTCGCCCGAGTGCCGCTCGCCACTCGAAGCCACGCTCTACGACGTCGCGGGCGAGGAGATCATGCGCCGGGCGCTCGGGATCGCCAACGACTCGCTCGATCCCGCGCTCGCCATCACGCTGTACAAGAACAACTCCGACGGCAAGGGCAACTCGTACGGGACGCACGAGAACTACCTCGTTCGCCGCGACGTCGAGTTCGCGCATCTCGTGCGCGCGATGGTGCCGCACTTCGTCTCGCGCCAAGTGGTCATTGGCTCCGGAAAGGTGGGCGCCGAGACGGAGGCGGCGCTCGAGCACAACCCCGCGTTTCAGCTGTCACAGCGTTCCGAATTCTTTGAAGAGATCGTGGGCCTCGAGACCACGCTGAAGCGTCCGATCATCAACACCCGCGACGAGCCGCACAGCGACGCCGAACGATTTCGTCGTCTCCACGTGATAATCGGGGACGCGAACATGAGCCAGACCGCGACCTTCGTGAAACTGGGCTCGACGGCGCTGTTGCTCGCAGCTCTCGAGGAGTTCGGCCCGGAGTCGTTCCCGGCGCTGCCCCGTTCGCCGGTCCACGCCGTGCGGGCCTTCTCGAGAGACCTGACACTGCGTGAAGGCGTGCCCTGTGACGACGACGTCACCCGCAGCGCGTGGGACTTCCAAGACGAGTTGTGGCACGTGGCGAAGGACTACGTCGGCAGAACCGGCGGGGACGCGGTGGGCGAGAGCGGCGAAGTCGAGTCCGTCATGACCCAGTGGCGCGAGATGCTCGACGGCGTGCGCGACGACCGCGACGCCGTGGCGGACCGTGTGGACTGGGTCGCGAAACTGCGCGTGGTCAACGGCTACAAGGAGCGCTATTCCTTGCCCGATCACGACGCGAAACTGCGCGCCATCGACCTTCAGTACCACGACCTGCGCCCGTCGCACTCGCTGGCACAGCGCGTCGGGCTGCGCCGACTGTGGAGCGACCTCGACGTTCGTGAAGCCGTTCACAATCCTCCGTTGACGACGAGGGCTTATTTTCGCGGGCAGTGCGTCGCGCGATATCCCGAGCAGATCGTTGCCGCGAACTGGGATTCGGTCGTCTTCGATCTCGGGGAAGGACCCCTCCAACGTGTGCCAATGCTTGATCCTTTGAGGGGTACCCATGCATTGACCTCGGAGTTGCTAGAAACGAGTGCGACGGCAAATGAACTTCTTGACGCACTAGACAGGTAGAACAGACGTATGAGTGAACGAGAACGAATTCAAAAACAGCGCAGCGAGCGCACGAGTGAGACCTCGAGCGAGGTCTCGATCGACGCGACGAAGGGCGACCAGTTAAAGGCCGACCTGGACGACTTGCTCGACGAGATTGACGAAGTTCTTGAAGAGAACGCTGAGGAGTTCGTACGTAACTACGTACAAAAAGGCGGCGAGTAGCAGTGGGGTTGCCGCTCTTCAGCGCGCACGGAGATCCAGGACCCTCGTTTTGGCACTACGCCGACGCCGCAGGGTTGACGCCTACTTCTCGGACCCCTCACGACGACGCGCCGCACGCGACGACGGTGATCGCCGTTCGCTACGACGAAGGCGTCGTCATGGTCGGCGACCGTCAAGCCACGGGCAACTACATCGCGAGTCGTGACGTACGAAAGATAGAGCCAGCCGATCGATACACCGCCCTTGCGATCTCAGGCAGCGCGGCGCGAGGAATAGAGCTGTTGAAGATCGCCCAGCTGTCCTTCGAGCACTACGAGAAGATGACCGACTCGGCGCTCAGCCTGGAGGGAAAGGCCAACTACCTCTCGCCGATTATCCAACGCAACAATCTCTCCTCACCGCTCCTCGTACTGCCCCTCCTCGCGGGCTGGGACACGAGTCACCGGGTGGGACGGATCTTCGAGTACGACGGTGCCGGTGGATGCTACGAGCGCTTCGACTTCGCCACCATTGGATCGGGTTCGCCCTTCGCGGAAGGCGCGTTGCGACTCGGCTTTCGCGCAGAGCTCAACCGTGAAGAAGCCCTCGAGCTGGGCGCGCTGGCGCTCTACGAGGCCGGCGACAACGACCCCTCGACGGGCGGGCCGGATTTCGTACGCAACATCTTCCCCATGATGGTCACGGTGAGCGAGGCCGGTTTCCAAGAGATCGTGAGCTCCGACGTGGGCGAACGGTTCCGTCTGATCAATGAGCGACGCACGGAGTCCCGGGGCGTCGCGGGCGGGTCGCTGCGGTGAGCAACTACTTCTACGTCTCGCCGGAACAACTGATCAAGGACCGCGCGGAGTTCGCCCAGAAGGGCATCGCGCGAGGACGTTCACTCGTGGCGGCCGTCTACGACGAGGGTGTCGTGCTCGTCGCGGAGAACCCGTCGGCGTCGTTGAACAAGATCTCCGAGATCTACGACCGGATCGCGTTCGCGGGCGCGGGCAAGTACAACGAGTTCGACCGTCTGCGTGAAGCCGGTATTCGCTGGGCCGACTCCACGGGCTTCACGTACTCACGCGAGGACGTCGACGCGAGGGCGTTGGCGAACTACTACGCCCAGCACTTGGGCGACATGTTCACGGAGGGACAAAAACCCCTCGAAGTGGAGATCCTGGTCGCGCAGCTGGGCAACAAACTGCGTCCGACGAAGCTCTACCGAATCGCCTACGAGGGCACCATCTCCGACGAGCCACGTTTCGCGGTATTGGGCGGTGACGCCGAGACGATCAAAGAGCGCTTCGCGCAGGCCGAGGAGTCGTTGCAGTCGCTCGCTACGACGTTGCGCAACGCGTCGAGCGCCCTCTCGGGACCCGATCGCGTCATCGCGCCCGAGGAGCTCGAAGTGGGCATTCTGGAGGACCGGGGTAACCGGCGCACCTTCGTACGACTCACGGACGAACAAGTGAAGGAGTTGCTGGGCTGAGGTCGGCTCGGGTCACGTCATGTTACGGAGAATCTACGGCGTAGAAACGGAATACGGGATCACCTTCTCGCTGCGGGGCCAACGTCGTCTGAGTCCCGACGAGGTCTCGCGGTTCCTGTTTCGCAAGGTCGTCGCCTGGGGTCGTTCCTCGAACGTGTTTCTGGAGAACGGCAGTCGGCTCTACCTCGACGTGGGAAGTCACCCCGAGTACGCGACCGCGGAGTGCGACTCGTTGACCGATCTCGTCGCCCAGGACAAGGCCGGCGAATCCATCCTTCGCGAACTCGTCGGTTACGCGCAGTCGCAACTGAGCGACGAAGGCATCCGAGGGGACATCTTCCTCTTCAAGAACAACACCGACTCCACGGGCAACTCCTACGGTTGCCACGAGAACTATTGCATCGAGCGGATCGAAGATCTGAGTCGACTCGAGAACGTCTTCATCCCGTTCCTCATCAGTCGCCAGATCTTCACCGGTGCGGGCAAGGTGGTGACCAACGCCAAGGGAACCGCGTACTCGATGAGCCAGCGCGCGGAGCACATCTGGGAAGCGATCTCTTCAGCGACGACGCGAAGTCGCCCGATCATCAACACTCGCGACGAACCTCACGCCGATCCCGAGAAGTTCCGACGCCTGCACGTGATCGTCGGGGACTCGAACATGAGCGAGTTCGCGACGTACCTGAAGATTGGGACCGCCTCGGTGGTCCTCGCGATGATCGAAGATGACATCGTCCAACTTCGCGACTACGCCATGGCGTCGCCTATCAACGCGCTGCGTGATATCTCGTACGACCTCTGGAGCAAAGAACCCGTCAAGCTCATGAACGGCCGTGACTTGACCGCACTCGAGATCCAAGAAGACCTCTGCGAGCGCGCCGAGAAGTTCGTCGAGGTCCGCGACCTCCCCGCCGATCAGGTGCACGCCGTTCGGCTGTGGCGTGAGGTCATCGAGCAGTACCGCAGCGACCCCATGGGTCTCGCCGACAGAGTCGACTGGATTGCCAAGCTCCAGATCATCGACCGCGAACGTGAACGAAGCGGCGTCGACCTCAGCGACCCGAAGATCGCGCTCATCGACTTGATCTATCACGACACGAATCTCGATCGAGGCCTCTTCTATCGTCGCTCAGCGCGAGGTCACTACCAACGCATGGTGAGCGACGAAGAGGTGGAGCGCGCGACGACGACGCCTCCGCCTACGACGCGCGCGCACATGCGCGGAACCTTCATCCAAGCCGCCAAACACTGGCGCCGTGACTACACGGTCGACTGGGTGCACCTCAAGTTGAACGATGAGATGCAACGTACCGTGCTCTTGAAGGACCCCTTCAAGAGCACGGACGAGCGCTTTCAAAAGCTCTTGGCGTCACTCGAGCGACACGGCTGATCGACACTCGCCGGCGCCGACGACACGTCGTCGCCTCGTCGACACGCTCAACGAGACCTCGCTTCTGTGTCCGGCGCGTGGCACGGCGGGGGGCGTTCTCGACGGACTTTTCGGGTGGTTCTGGATACTCGTTCGCGTCACGTCGCACTAAATCATTGAGGTTTCGCGCCCTACACTGGGGAAGTGTTCAGTTTGAGTCCCATAAAGCTCATGGTGATAGTTGGCGTGGTCATGTTGCTGATGGGCCCGGACAAGTTACCCGAAGTGGCGCACAAACTGGGTTCGACGTGGCGTGCGATCAAGAACCTTCAAGAGAAGGTTGAAGCCGAAGTTCGTGAGGCGATACCCGACCTGCCGAGCACCGGCGACATCGCGCGTATCGCGCGTAGTCCCGTCAATCTCTTGAACCAGCTGGCAGACCGCGTGGACCAGAAGGAGGCCGCGGCGAATCAGCCCGTCGAGCCCGAAGGAGGACCCGCCGCCGAGGAAACGCCACCGCTGCTCACCACGTCGAGGCCGCCTTCGCCACCTCCAACGCGTGCCGACGATCAGTCGCTGCCGCCCGATCCGTCGCTGAACTAAGACTCAATGTCAAAATTTCGCCGCGCCGAGAGTGGCATGACGCTGGCCGAACACCTGGCTGAGCTGCGCCGACGCTTTCTCATCATCGCGGTGGCCGTCCTCGTCTTTGGCGTCCTCGGCTTCGTCTTCTATCCCCATATCCTCAAGGTCCTTCAGCACCCGTACTGTTCGGCCGTGCCCGGCCACTGCAAGTTCCTGGTCACCAATCCACTCGATGGCCTCACGCTTCGCGTGAAGATTGGCTTCTTCACCGGCTTCATCGTCTCGTCGCCCGTCATCTTGTGGCAGGCCTGGCGGTTCATCACGCCGGGACTGAAGTCCCGCGAGCGGCGCTACATCATCCCCTTCGTGACGTGTTCGCTCGTCTTCTTCCTTGCGGGCATGTTGCTCGCGTACTTCAGCTTCGCCCACGCGATTCAGTTCCTCAAGTCCATCGGCGGATCGTCGTTGATCACGGAGTACAACCCGAATCAGTACTTGACCCTCTTCTTGTTGATGATGTTCATCTTCGGCCTCACGTTCCTCTTTCCCGTCGTGCTCGTCGCACTCGAGCTCGTCAATATCGTCACGCCCAAACAGCTGCTACGAAGCTGGCGTTACGCCGTTATCGCCATCACCGTCGCGTCTGCCGTCTTCACGCCCAGCGGCGATCCGCTGTCGATGGCCGCCTTGGGCGTGCCACTCGTCGCCTTCTACTTCCTTGCCATCGGCGTAGGCAAGCTCCTGCACAAGTGAGCGTGATCGACTATCGACGTCGATTCATCGACGCTCTGGGCTTCGGGCTCGACCGCTTTCAGATCGACGCCATCGAAGCCGTGGACAAGGGCGTCAACGTACTCGTCAGTGCGCCGACGGGTTCGGGCAAGACACTGGTGGCGAACTACGCCATCGGTCGAGAGTTGGAGCGCGAGCAGCGCACGTTCTACACGACGCCGCTGAAGGCGCTCTCGAATCAGAAGTACCACGAGCTCTGTGATCTCTTCGGTGAGGCCCAAGTGGGCCTGTTGACGGGCGACACGTCGCTCAATCGAAGCGCACCCGTCGTCGTCATGACGACCGAAGTACTTCGCAATATGCTGCTCACCGAGTCGGACCAGTTGAGCGCACTCGGTCTCGTCGTGCTCGACGAGGTTCACTACCTCCAAGATCCCTTCCGTGGGGGAGTGTGGGAGGAGGTGCTCATCCTCACGCCAGCGTCGGTTCGTTTCGTTGCGCTCTCGGCGACGATCGGCAACGCCGACTTCCTCGGCGAGTGGTTCGGCCAAGTACGCGGGCCCACCACCATCGTCGTGGAAAAGACGCGACCCATCGTGTTGCACAACCACGTCGCCTACATGAAGCGCGGTCAACCGGCAGCGGAGATACATGACCTGTTGGACGGCCAGCGACTCTCGGACGACGCGAAGCGCGTCGACAACCTCATGAAGTCCTCTCGACACTTTCGCCCAGGCGACCGATGGAAAGGACCTAAGTCGAGCGCGCCGCCCCCGCCGTTTCGAGCACCGCGACGCTCGGAACTCATGCACGCGCTTGAGCTAGAAGACCTCTTGCCGGTGATCGTGTTCATCTTCTCGCGCGCGGCGTGTGACGACGCGGTGCACCAACTGCGTCGAGACGGCCTGCTCTTCACCAAACCCGAGGACCGACGCGAGATCGAGAGGATCGCCGAAGAGCGCCTGGGTGACTTCTCCGACGAGGATCTCCAGGCCCTCGAGTACGCCGACTTCATCGACGCCCTTCGACGCGGCGTCACCATGCACCACGCGGGCATGGTCCCCGCGTTTCGTGAGATCGTCGAGACCTGTTTCGAGCGAAATCTGCTCGCGGTCGTCTTCGCTACCGAGACGCTGGCTCTCGGCGTCAACATGCCCGCGCGCTCCGTCGCCCTTGAGCGTTTCACCAAGTACTCCGACGCCGGCCGTCAGTTCTTGACGAGCGCCGAGTACGCACAGATGACCGGTCGAGCCGGTCGACGAGGACTCGACGACGAAGGTCACGCCATCGTGTGTTACTCCAGTGACCTCTCGTTGCACGACGTCGGACGGGTGGCGCTGGCGCCGCCGTCGGACCTTCGCTCGTCGTTTCGTCCTACGTACAACTTCACCGCGAACTTGGTAAACCACTTCGACTACGAGACAGCGCTCGAAGTCGTGCAGCGCTCCTTCGCCCAGTTCGAGAACGACCGACGTCCCTCTGGTCTTAAGCGCCCTCTCACCGATCAGATGATCGCTCGTCACCACGTCCTCGAAGAGCTCGGGTACGCGAAGGGATGGCACTTGACGCCGCAGGGACAGCTCCTTCGCTCCATCTACCACGAGTGTGATCTCCTCATCGCCGAGTCCATCAGCGCCGGCGTCTTCGAAGACCTCCAAGCGTCGGAACTATCGGGCCTCTTGAGTTGCTTCGTCTACGAGTCCAAACGGTCCACGCGCGGCGCCAACGCCGCCCAGCAGGTGTCGACGAAGAAGAAACGCGTCCACCACGACCGATTGGGACAGGAGCGACGACTCAGCATCAGTGAGCGGCTTCGCGAGATCGCGGTCATCGCCGCCACGCTGCGCGGCGTCGAGGAGCGTCACCGGGTACCGCATTTCAAGGAGCCCGACGGCCACTTCGCGACCATCATCGCCGCGTGGGCTCGTGGCGTGTCCCTGGGCACGGTGTTGGACCTCGCGGACGCCGAGATCGGCCAGACCTCACCAGGGGATTTCGTACGAAACGCCAAGCAAGTAGCCGATCTCTGCGAGCAGTTGGGCCGGATGCGCCCGCTCACGAAGGTCGCGGACGTGGCGCTCGAGGCGCGCGACCTGGTGTTGCGCAGTGTCGTCGCGGGGTCCTCGAGCGTCCACCCACGCGACTAGTTTCGCCTCTAACCTCGTAACTTCATGCATCCCTACGTCGCCGAAGAGTTCACCGACGCCGAATCGGCGGTGCTGCGTAGGTACTTCACCAACCTGCAAGGACCGGTCTTTGCCCTGGTCAACCTGCCTGAGGTCGTCAAAGGTGCCCTGTTCGCGCGCTACTCGAGGTCGTCGAAGAGCCTTCGACGACTCTTCCTCGACGAGTTCGTGGGTGACCTCGAACTCGCCGGTGACGTGGGTATCGACGCGACCGTCGGGCTCGAACGTGCCGACGACCTGTACCAGAAGATCTTCTTCGAGTACGGCGACGATTCGGTGGCCCAACTCGGAGGCGTCCACTTGGCCTGCGAACAGGCGAGCAACCTCTTGACCAAGGTCCTCGAGCGTGGGCGGCTCATGAGCTACCTGGAGCAGTCGACGCGCTACCTCGGCTACGACCGCAGACTCGGCAACGGCCTCTACCGCTTCTATCGCGACAACGACGTGCTCGAATCGCGCTTCGGGGCTCGCTACATCGGCGAGATGGATCGCATGTTCGACACGTACCGCGAGCTCTTGCCGGTCTTGACGGATTGGCTCACGCTCAAGTACCCAAAGACGCCCGCCGACACCGACTTCGTCTATCGACAAGCCATTCGGGCCAAAGCACTCGACGGACTGCGAGGACTGCTGCCGGCGAGTGCGCTGTCGAACTTGGGCATCTACGCGTCGGGTCAGGCCTACGAGGCGCTGTTGTTGCGCATGCGCGCCCATCCGCTGCCCGAAGTGCGCGACTACGCCCAGATGATGCTCGACGAACTCGTGAAGGTTATTCCCTCGTTCCTCAGGCGTCTCGACGTTCCCGAACGCGGCGTGGCGTGGACCAACTACCTGCGCGACACGCGGAGCGCTACCTTCGCGCTCCTTCAGGGGATCGAGCACGACGTCGCCGATGAAGAGCCGGGGGAGTACGTTCGCCTGGTCGCGTTCGACCCCGAAGGGGAGCGCCGCGTTCTCGAAGCGATCGTCTTCGCCAACTCGACGACCTCGCACGACGAAGCGGCCCGACGCGTCGCCGCGATGAGCGTGAGCGAGCGCGCCACCCTCCTCTCGACGTACGTCGGTGACCGGGGCAACCGTCGCCACCGACCGGGACGGGCCTTCGAGCGCACGGACTATCGATTCGAGATCGTGAGCGACTACGGCGCGTTTCGAGACCTCCAACGCCACCGGCTGCTCACCATCGAGTGGCAGCCGCTCACCGTCGACCTGGGTTTCGACGTTCCCGAGGTCGTCGTCGAAGCCGGGCTCAGTGAGCGCTACCAAGAGTCCTTGTGGCGCTCGGGCGAGCTCTTCAACGATCTGCGAGAAGACTTCCCTGACCAGGCCCAGTACTGCGTGGCACTCGCGTTTCGGATCCGCTACGTCATGCAGATGAACGCCCGCGAGGCAATGCACCTCATTGAGCTGCGTTCGGGACCGCAAGGTCATCCGAGCTACCGGAGGATCGCGCACGAGATGATTCGTTTGATCAGGGAAACGGCTGGCCACGAGGCGATATCGACGGCGATGAGCTACGTGGACTTCTCTGAAACGGACCTGGAACGACTCGAAGCGGAGCGCGCAGCGGAGCGAAGTCGCCTGAATCGCTAGAAAATCGGAGATTTATGCACTCCTTAGGTCCAAATGGCGCACGCCGCGCCAAAAAGGCCTTACAATGCCTGCGCTACAGAAGAGGAATTTATGGCAAGTGAAGTTGAAAGTGACGAAGTATTTGACGAGGAAGAGCTCGCGGACGGTTTCGACGAAGAGATCGTAAGTGAAGAAGAGTTGGAGGAAGTCGTCGACGACATCGACGACGACGAGGCTGACGACGTCGACGAGATAGCCGTCGTGGCCCTCGTGGATGACGACGACGTCGCTCCCGTTGCGGTCGTGGTGACAGAAGATGACGACGACGTCGTGGACGACGCCGACGTCGAACTGGCACTTGACGAAGTCCTTGCTGAGACCATCTTGCGCACGTCGGTGCCCGAGGATGACGACGAAGCGCCCCTCGAGGTCGATCCGACCCTCGACACGACTGAAGCGATCTTGCCAAAGCAAGACGACGAATTTCGCTGCAAGTCATGCCGCTTGCTTAAAAAGACGAGTCAACTCGCCGATAAGGCGAGCATGCTCTGTCGTGACTGTGTCTAACAACTCCGTGGCGTAACGTGGACGTTTCGCTCGTGTCGTCGGTGACACCCGAACTCGAGACGCTCTGGGAACACGCGCACAAGGACGTGATCGTCAAGCGCGGCGGTGTCGCCTTGATGCGAACGCTGTGCGGATCGACCGAAGTGAGGGACCTGTTGGGTCAGGTTGTCGCGTCGTCGTCGCTGTGGGTCATTGACGACGACGACCTACTCATCGGGTTCGTCGTCTGTCGTGAGCAGGTCGTTGAAGCGATCTACGTAGCGAATCCCCATCGTCGAAAGAAGGCAGCGACGACGCTCGTTCGCACGCTGCTCGCTAGTTCGACACCTCCGCTGGACGCGTACGCGCTTCCCGGGGATCGCGCGATGAAGTCGCTCTACGAATCGCTGGGCTGGAAAGCCCGGTTACTTACGATGCGCGGCGCGTAGGCGGCCGACGAACGATTCTTGTGGGCGGAGGTGGTGGTGGCACCTTCATACCGAGCAACTTGGCCAACTCCGGTATCGCGCCCGCGTTGTGCACCGCGACCGCGTGACTGGTCTCGTCGGTCGGAATGCCCAGTGGCTTCACGTTGCGTCGAAT
>DASZIH010000014.1:0-4675 GCA_035949355.1 Acidimicrobiales bacterium | reverse complement strand
CGAGCATCATTCCCTGCGACGCGCTCACCGAGCGAAGTTGGGCCAGTTCGTGCGCGTACAGAGCGCCAGCGTTCGCGTGCGGCAGGAGGCCCGTTCCCTCGAGCACCATCTGTGCGGCGCTCGCGACGTAGTCGACGGTCGAGTGATAGCCCCGCGCGGCGAGCCAGCGCGCCGCTTCGTCGTAGCGCAACTCCGGTCGCTCGCCCAACGTGAAGAGTGCTTCGGTGCAACCGGCGTCACGGCCGGCTTGCGCGATGGCCATGATCTCGTCGAGGCTCAGGTACGGTGACGCGACGTGCGCGGGCGCCTGGGCGAAGGTGCAGTAGCCGCAACGGTCCCGACACAGTTTCGTGAGCGGTATGAAGACCTTGGGGGAGTAGGTCACGACGAAGCCGTGCGCGGCGCGCGCCTTGGAGAAGGCTTCTTCCGCTAACGAAGCCGCCGACGCGGTCAATAGTTCATTCAGGGTCGCGGAGACTCGTAGCGTCGTCATGGATGCATCCTAGGACCCGCTCTTAAGAACACATCACACGTGCCATGGACCCGGTGCACCGGATCAGAGGCTCGAATGGTGTCAGTTCGACGACTTCATCTTTGACGACACCGTCGCCAGCAAGTCGTCGTACGACTTGGCGAACGAGGCGACGCCCTCATCTTCGAGCTGCTCGGTGACGCGGTCGAGGTCGACGTCGGGTGCGAGTTTCTCCAGTTCGTCGGCCGCACGGTGCGTCGACTGCTTCGTGAGGAGGTACGAGGAAGCGAAGTCGGGGTGATCGAGTGCGTCCGCCAAAGTGGCGTCGGGCATCGTGTTGACCGTTTCATCACCCACGAGGCGATTGACGTACAACAGGTCGTCGTAGCTCGGATTCTTCGTCGACGTCGACGCCCACAAGGGGCGCTGCACCTGCGCACCGCCGGCGACGAGCGCCTTGACTTCGTCCCCGTTCGTGCTGGTGCGAAACAGGACGTACGCCGCGGCGGCCTGCGCGTTCGCGGTCGTGCCGCGCCGGGGGTCGCCCTCGGGCAGGAGGGCGTCCACGGCGACGTCCACGCGTGACACGAAGAACGACGCCACGCTGGCGATCGCTCCCACGTCGTGGCCGGCGTCGCGAGCGTCACGGATGCCCGCGGCCCACGCCTCGATGACCTCGCCGTACCGCGCCAGAGAGAAGATCAGCGTCACGTTCACGTTGATGCCGGCGCCCAGCGTGGCTCGAATCGCCGGGAGTCCCTCTTTGGTCGCGGGAATCTTGATCATGACGTTCGGGCGATCGACTTTGGCGTGCAGTCGGCTGGCCGCGGCGATAGTTCCCGCCGTGTCACGGGCCAAGCGTGGTGAGACCTCCAGTGAAACGAAGCCGTCGAGGTAGCGGCGGCGACCGGCCGCAAAGTCAGCTCGTGACGCCTCGTGGACGCCAGCCAGCACGTCACAGGCGTCGCGAACGTCTTGGACCGCCAAGGTCTCGAAGAGGTCTTCGGCGTTGTCGTCGCTCGAGTCCGCGATGAGTTTGTCGTAGGCCGTCGACGTCGCCAGGGCCTTCGCAAAGATCGAGGGATTCGACGTCACCCCACGAACGCCGTCGGCGACGAACTTGGCCAGTGTGCCGTCGACCAACCAGTCACGGCGAATGTTGTCAATCCACGGGCTCTGACCGTAGTCGGCGTACAGATCGTTCAGGCTGGTCATGTGCTCTCACTTAGAACGCGCTCCACGTGGGCGACCACGGTCGCGGGGACAATGTTGAAATACTCGAAGACGACGTCGCCCGGGGCCGACATGCCGAAGGCGTCGATACCGATCGACGCGTCCGCGTAGTTCGCCCATCCGAGCGTCGCGCCCGCTTCGAGCGACACCGACGGGATCGAACGACGCAACACGCCGGCCCGGTACGCGGCGGGCTGCGCGTCGAAGCAGCGCCAACAGGGCAACGCCACGACGCGCGTGACGACACCTTTGGTGGCGAGTTCGTCGCCGGCCGCGAGACAGAGCGAGACCTCTGAGCCCGTACTCACGAGCGTGAAGACGGCGTCCGCGTTCTCTCGAACGACGTACCCACCGCGGCGAGCACCCTCTCGACTGGCTGCCGCCTCCTTCTCTCCAAAGACCTGGACGTCTTGACGTGTGAGCACGAGTGCGGTCGGAGGCGGCGTCGCGCTCGTTAAGAACTCTTCGACGAGGTCGAGAGTCTCGTTCGCGTCACTCGGTCGAACGACGTGCAAGTTCGGCATCGCTCGCAGTGCCATGAGGTGCTCGACGGGTTCGTGCGTCGGGCCGTCCTGTCCCACGCCCACCGAGTCGTGGGTGTACACGAGCAACGCACCCGCGTGACTGAGCGCAGCGAGGCGCACGGCGGGTCGAGCGTAGTCACTGAAGACGAAGAAGGTGGAGCCGGCCGGTCGAAGCCCTCCGTGATGCGCCTGTCCCACGAGGATGGCGGTCATCGCGAGCTCGCGGATGCCGTAGTGGATCTGTCGGCCCCCGGGTGCCGTGGCACTCTGCGCCGAGGCTCCCTGCAGGACGACACCGGTGTTGTCGGTGAGGTCCGCCGATCCGGCCGTGAGTCCGGGTGTCTGGGGCGCGTAGACGTCCATGGCTCGCTGCAGCGCCTTTCGCGTAGCGACCATCGATCCAGACGCGAAGGCCTCCGGCGTCGTCGTCACCGTCGCGGCCCCGTGCGTGTCGAGTTGTTCGAGGAGTTGGACTCCCTTCGTGCCCGCGGCACTGACGCGTGCCTCCCACGCGACGCGTTCGTCGCGACGGCCACTGATCGACTCGACGAGCTGACGCGAGTTCTCCGGGTCGAAGACGAACGCCTCGTCGGGTACGCCGATGATCTCCTTCACCGTGGAAATGGCCTCGGCGCTGAAGGGCGAGCCGTGCGCCTCCTTCGTGTCCATCATCGTGGGGGAGGGAAAGCCAATGTGCGAGCGCACGATGATGAGCGAGGGACGGTTCGTTTCGGCGATCGCCGAACGAGTGGCCTCTTCAAGAACGTCGAGTTCGTTGGCGTGCTCACCCACGACGACGACGTGCCATCCGTAGGCCGCGAATCGTTCAGCCGCGTTGTCGTGCAGGGCGAGCTCCGTAGGCCCGTCGATCGTGATGTGGTTGTCGTCGTAGAAGACGGTCAAGCGGTCGAGTCCGAGGGAGCCGGCGAGTGACGCCGCCTCGTGGCTGACGCCCTCTTCGAGGCAACCGTCGCCCGCGACGACCCACGTGCGGTGGTTGACCAGATCCTCGCCGTGGTCGGTACGAAGGATCCTTTCGGCGAGCGCCATGCCAACGCCGTTCGCTATCCCTTGGCCGAGGGGACCGGTCGTCACCTCGATGGTCGGGGTGTCGCCGCGCTCGGGGTGTCCGGGCGTCTTGGAGTGCGCTTGGCGAAACTGCTTGAGGTCCTCGACGCTCAAGTCGTAGCCAAACTCGTGAGCCAAGGCGTACTGCAGAATGCACGCGTGCCCACAGCTCATTATGAAGCGGTCACGGTCGTGCCACTGCGGTTTCGTGGGATCGTGTCGCATGATCCGACCCCAGAGCATCACGCCCAGCGGTGCGAGCGCCATCGCGGTGCCGCTGTGGCCCGACTTGGCTTTCGCCGGAGCGTCCATCGCGACCGCGACAATCTCGCGAATCACGCGGCCTTCCAACTCGGTGGCGCCGGGGTAGAGAGTGTCAGTCATGACTAGAACAGTACCGAATCGACCCTCACCGTCGAGCAGTCCCACGAGTAGTCTCGCCACGTGGCGCTGCAAATTCCTCCGAACTGTGACCTCACGCTGGGCATGACGTGCGTCGACAAGTCGGTGCCCGGACGAACAGTGTGGCGCGCGCGAGCGGACGAGCGATTCTTGAACCCCGCCGGCCGGGTGCAGGGAGGTTTTCTCGCGGCGATGCTCGACTCGGCCATGGGTGCTTCAGCCGTCACCGTCGTGGGGGATCGGCGTGTGACCGTCGCCAATACGGAGATGAAGGTCACGTTCCTGCGCTCGGCCAAGGCCGGGGATCAACTCACGTGCGTGGCGACCGTCTTGAAGCCCGGCAAAGTGATCTCGTTCCTCGAAGCCACGATCGTCGACGACGACGAGCGACTCATCGCCACCGCCAGCTCGACGTACCTCATAAAAGAACGCACTGAGTAGGCTTGGGCCATGAAGAACTCGACGTGGCGCCGGTTTCTTAGAGGAGCGTCGCTCCAACGAGATTTCGATGAGCTGCGCGATCTGGCGATTCGCTACGTCAAAGAAGAGACGATCAAACCGCTGAAGGACCTCGGGCGTTTCATGCTCTGGGGTGCGATCGGGAGCGTCTTCGTCGGCTTCGGCGTCGTCTTGTTGCTCTTCGGCTCCCTTCGTTACCTGCAGTGGCAGTTTCGTGTACTCGACGGATCCCTCTCCTGGCTGCCCTACGTGATCGTCGCGGTCCTCGCCCTCGTCGTCATGGCCTTGACCGCGTGGCGCGTCGTCAGCGGCACGGCGAAGCGTCGACTCAAGGTCTCGAAGTGAGTGAGCCCACGAACACTCGACGTGAACTCGAGGCGTCGTTGCGATCATTCCTGCCCGACCAGGTACAGATCGGCAGTTCGTTGACGTCGCCGAAGCAAACGGTGGCGGTCGTCGGGCTTGGTGGCGTCATGACGGGTTATCTCTGGGGCCGGCTTCGTGGTCGCCGCGCGCG
>DASZIH010000013.1:0-19814 GCA_035949355.1 Acidimicrobiales bacterium | reverse complement strand
GTGCGAATTTCCACTGTCTTCGTGATTCATCGAACAAGCGAATGGCCGTAGCACGACGGCTACCATTGCCACCACTGCTGAATCGAGGAGACGACTATGAGTTCTTCAACCCCGGGCCGATTCACTCGCGACGAGCTCGTTGAGCTCATCAGCAGTGACGAAATCGACACCGTCATCCTGGCGATAACCGACATGCAAGGGCGCCTTCAAGGCAAGCGGCTCGACGCACAATTCTTTGTCGCGGAACTCATTGACGGCGCCGTGGAAGGGTGCAGTTACGTGCTGGCGTCCGACGTCGACATGAACACCGTGGACGGCTTCGCGTTGACGTCGTGGGAGCGTGGCTACGGCGATCTCGCCTTTATCCCCGATTTCTCAACTATTCGTCGGGTTCCCTGGCACGACAAGACCGTGATCATCTTCGCCGACGTCGAAACCGTCGAGGGCGAGCCGGTCGTGGTGTCACCTCGCCAGATACTGAAGAAGCAGGTCGACCGGCTGGCCGAGCACGGTTGGACGGGATTCACCGGCACCGAACTCGAGTTCATCGTCTTCGACGACACGTACGAAGACGCGTGGCGCTCGGGCTACCGCGATCTGTCGCCCGCCAATCTCTACAACGTCGACTACTCGTTGCAAGGCACGTCTCGCGTCGAGCCTCTGCTCGGTCGCGTGCGCCGATCCATGCGCGACGCTGGCATGGTCGTCGAGTCCCTGAAGGGTGAGTGCAACCTCGGTCAGCACGAGATCGCGTTCAAGTTCGCCGAACTCGTGGACAAGTGCGACGAACACGGACTCTTCAAATTGGGCACGAAGGAGATCGCGTCGCAAGAAGGATGCAGTCTCACCTTCATGGCGAAGTACAACGAGCGCGAAGGCAACTCTTGTCACGTGCACCTCTCACTGCGCGAGAGGGACGGTACGCCGGTCTTCGCGGGCGACAAGGCGCACGGCTTCTCGGACGTCTTCGAGCACTTCCTCGCGGGACTGCTGGCGTACGCCCGAGAGTTCTCCCTCTTCTTCGCGCCCAATATCAACAGCTACAAGCGCTTCGTCGAAGGATCCTTCGCTCCTACGGCGTTGTTGTGGGGACTCGACAATCGCACGTGCTCGTTTCGCGTCGTGGGACACGGCTCGTCGATTCGCGTCGAGTGTCGCATCCCGGGCGGTGACGTCAATCCCTACCTTGCGGTGGCGGCCCTCGTCGCCGCGGGGCTTCGTGGCGTCGAGGAATCACTGCCGTTGCCCGAAGCATTCGTGGGCAACGCGTACGCCGCTGACGCCGCGCGCGTGCCCACCACCCTGCACGAAGCGCTGGACCTGTTCGACCACAGCGCGGCAGCCCGCGAAGCCTTCTCCGACGAGGTCGTCGATCACTACGCACACGCGGCGCGCGTTGAAGTTGCCGCCTACGACGCCGCCGTCACCGACTGGGAACGCTACCGAGGATTCGAACGACTATGAGTACGGACTTTCGCGTCATCAACCCCGCCACCGAGCAAGAGATCGCGTCCGTCGCGGCCCACGACCTCGACGAGACCAACCGCGCCATCGATCGCGCGTCGTCGGTTGCGCCGGCGTGGGCGAAAGTCACGCCCGCTGACCGCGCACGTCTCCTCCGGCGTTTCGCCGACGTCGTCGACAGTCACGTCGAAGAACTCGCCCAACTCGAGGTCGCCAACGCAGGTCACACCATTTCGAACGCTCGTTGGGAAGCCGGCAACGTGCGCGACGTCCTCCTGTACTACTCCGGGGCGCCCGAACGTCACTCGGGACGCCAGATCCCCGTGGCCGGTGGCGTCGACATCACGTTCTACGAACCACTTGGCGTCGTGGGCATCATCGTGCCATGGAACTTCCCCATGCCCATCGCCGGCTGGGGCCTCGCGCCCGCGCTCGCCGCGGGGAACACCGTCGTCCTCAAACCCGCGACGC
The DNA here is from genome assembly GCA_035949355.1 of Acidimicrobiales bacterium. Classification (GTDB taxonomy): domain Bacteria; phylum Actinomycetota; class Acidimicrobiia; order Acidimicrobiales; family RAAP-2; genus RAAP-2. The sequence continues at coordinate 17,879 of DASZIH010000013.1, read as the reverse complement.
TCACGCCACTCACCGCGCTGCGACTCGGGGAGTTGGCGCTCGAGGCCGGCATCCCCGAAGGCGTCTTTCAAGTCGTCACCGGTGACGGCGCCATGGTCGGCAATCGTTTCGTCACCCATCCGGCCATCCGTAAAGTCTGTTTCACCGGATCGAACGTCGTGGGACGACGCATCATGGAGGGCTGCGCGGCGCAGGTGAAGCGCGTGACGCTAGAACTCGGTGGCAAGAGCGCGAACGTCATCTTCGCCGACGCCGACCTCGAGAAGGCGGCCGCGAGCGCGCCCTACGCCGTCTTCGACAACGCGGGCCAGGACTGCTGCGCACGCTCGCGCCTCTTGGTCGAGGCGTCCGCGTACGACCGATTCATGGAGCTCTTCGAGTTGGCCGTGAAGGCCGTGAAGGTTCTCGACCCCTCGAACGAGTCCAGCGAGATGGGACCACTCATCACGGCGTCCCAGCGCGACGCAGTGCGCGCGTACGTCACCGAGTCCGAGGTGGCCTTTCGAGGGAGTGCACCCGAAGGTCCGGGCTACTGGATGGCGCCGACGGTGCTCGAGACGAACGACACGTCGAGCCGGGCCTTCCAAGAGGAGATCTTTGGCCCCGTCGTCTCGGTCGTTCGCTTCAGTGACGAGGCCGAGGCCATCGCCATCGCGAACGAGAGTCCCTATGGTCTTTCGGGTTCGATCTGGAGTCGCGACATCGGCCGAGCGCTACGCGTGGCTCGAGGCGTCGAGACGGGCGCGTTGTCGGTCAACTCGAACTCTTCGGTGCGCTACTCGACGCCCTTCGGTGGTTTCAAGCAGTCGGGATTGGGTCGAGAACTCGGTCCGGACGCGCTACTCGGATTCAGTGAAGAGAAGAATGTGTTTATTTCAACGGAGGATAATTAATGGGACGTCTTGACGACAAGGTCGCGATCATCACGGGCGCCGCGAGCGGGATCGGACGCGCGACGGCTCTCCGCTTCGCCGCCGAGGGCGCGAAGGTCGTCGTTGCCGACCTCGCCGAGTTCGAAGGCTCGGCGCTCGCGAACGAGATCGGCGGCACGTTCGTGCGCGTCAACGTGGCGGACGAGGAGAGCGTGCAAGAGATGTACGCGACAGTCGTCGAGACCTACGGCGGCGTCGACATCCTCTTCAACAACGCGGGTATCTCTCCCGCCGACGACGACTCCATCCTCACGACCGAACTCGACGCGTGGAAGCGCGTGCAGGACGTGAACCTGACGTCGGTCTACCTATGCTGCAAGTACGGGATCCCTCTCCTGCTCGAGCGAGGCGGCGGCTCGATCATCAACACCGCGTCCTTCGTCGCCGTTCTGGGTTCGGCCACGTCGCAGATCTCCTACACCGCGTCGAAGGGCGGCGTCCTTTCGATGTCGCGTGAGCTCGGCGTACAGTTCGCGCGCCAAGGAATCCGGGTGAACGCGCTCTGCCCGGGACCCGTCAACACGCCACTCCTCCAAGAACTCTTCGCGAAAGACCCGGAGCGCGCAGCCCGGCGCCTCATCCACGTGCCCGCGGGACGTTTCGCCGAGCCCGAGGAGATCGCGAGTGCCGTACTCTTTCTCGCGAGCGACGACTCCTCGTTCGTCAACGCCTCGACGTTCCTCGTCGACGGCGGGATCCACGGCGCGTACGTCACGCCGTTGTAGTCAAGGACGTCGACGTCCGACGGGGCTCACTCTTTCGTCAGTGCGGTGGGGATGAAGTACTCGCTCAGGTACTTCTCCCCTTCGTCACAGAGGATGGTGACGATGAGCGACGACGCGGGCAGCTCGTCACGTAGGCGCCGCGCCGCGACCATGTTGGCGCCAGAACTCGGACCGACGAGCAGGCCGTGCTCGCGCGCGAGCCGGCGCATCTCGAGGACCGCGTCGTCACTGTGCACGGCCATCACCCGGTCGACGAGCGACTGGTGTCGTTGGTAGATCGTCGGGATGAACCCGTCGGCGATGCCCTCGATGCGGTGCAGCCCCGTGTCGCCGCACTGGATCGTGCATGACTCACTCGGCTCCAGGGCGACGATCAGCACCGCAGGGTTCGCGTCGCGAAAGGCCTGACCCACACCGATCAACGTGCCGCCGGTTCCGACACCCATGACGAAGGCGTCCGGGGTGCTGGCGTCGGGCAGTTGGGCAAGGATCTCGGGACCGAGCCACGTTCTGTTCTCTTCGACGTTCCATTCGGACTCGAACTGATGGGGCGCGAAGTAGCCGGGTTGATCGCCGAGTCGACTGGCTTCGTCGAGCGCCTCGTTCACGTGAAACGTGCCGACGCGCAGCATCTGCGCGCCGAAGGCCAGTGAGATCGCGGCGCGCTCGGGGCTCAACCCGTCGGGCATGACGACGAGCATCTTGTAGCCGAGGACCGCCGCGACCATGCTCATGGCGTTGCCCGTGTTGCCGCTCGAGGCTTCGACGATGGTGTCGCCGGGCTGCAGGAGTCCCTCGCGCTCGGCGCGCTCGATGATGTAACGGGCCATGCGCGCCTTGATCGAACCCGACGGATTGAGGTACTCGAGCTTGACGAAGATGCCGTCGACCTGGATGAGTGGAGTGGATCCGATTGCCTCGAGCACCGTTGCTCCTGGCGAATAGCTAGTCACCATTCGGGTCTCCTCTCGTGAGAACGCCCACTCCACCCTACGCCGACACCGCTACGGAACCTCGAGCGTTCGCCGTCGAGACGAACGTGTTGCTAGGAAACGAGGAAGTTGGTGAACTGCCAGGGATCGTCGACGTCGACGTCACGACCGGCCCATCGATCGAACCAGTCGGTTCGATTCGACACCGGGTCCCAGTCGACGGGGCCCGACCACAGCGATCCGACGTAGGGCATCGCGACGTCGAGGACGTCGCGCCACGGCAGTTCGTCCGGCACGCGCACACCCTCGCGCGGCGAGGTGAGCATCCACTGCACCGCGCCGAGGATCGAGGCCGCGACCTGAACGGTCGTGGCGCTCTGGTGCGGCGCCACCGCCCGGGCCTCGTCGATGGTCGTCTGCATTCCCGTCCACCACGACTTGTAGGGATGACCCATGACGAGGACGCCGAGCTCGTCGCGTCCCGAGATGATCTCGTCGTTCATGATGCGCTGACGTTCGGGGTAGGCGTAGTCGTTGCCCTCGAGTTCGACGAAGCTCGCCCACGCGACGTCCGATGGGCAGTACGCGTAGTGGACCGTCGGACGGTAGACCGCGGTGTCGCCCTCCCACACGGTGAGGTGATCGCAGATGGTGAACGCCTCGCCGTGGCGAATCACCATGCCGACGATCGGACCCGACGCCACCGTCGAGCGCACCAACGTCTTGTGCGCCATTTGGGCGAAACAGATCTGATTGCGAGGTCCCTCACCTTCGTGCGTGCGACCAAGCGCCGGCAGCGTCTTCTCGTGCGTCCCCCAACCCATCTCGGCCGGCGCGACGCCTTCTTCGTAGAAGCCGTCGACACTCCAGGTGTTCACGAACTCACGGACTTCTTTCGGACGGTCCGAGATCTGGGTGTCGCGTTCGGCCACGTGGATGGCCTTCACTTCAAGCAACTGCGCGAGCACGTTGAAACGCTGCGTCGCGAGGGCCTCCTTGATGGCGTCATGCTTGTCGGGAAGTAGACCGTCGCGCAACACGGCTGCAGCGATCTCGCTGAGCGCTTGCTTCGTGAAGTGGCTGACGAGCCCGGGGTTCGCGCCGTGTTCGACGACGGCCGAGGGGCCGTCGTTCGAGCCCCATCGGGCGATCTGCCGGCGCAACGCCATGTGACGAAAGTAGAGCGTCCGCTCTTGGGGCGACGCACTCGCGGGGTCGTCGTAGGGGAACCAGACCTCGACCGAGGTGTTGAGGTAGCGAACGTTTTTGTCGCGGCACCAGTCGAGCAACTCGGTCAAGCCGATATTCCACGCGAGGTCGATGAGCAGGTCACCGTCACCGAGAAGTTCGTCCAGTGTGGCGTTCAGGTTCTCGGGATCGATCTCCCACTGACGGTAGTTGACCCCTCGATCGAGCGAGGGAGCGATTCGAGCGCGATTGTCACGGCTCTCGAGCACGGTGACCGAGGTCGGATCGAAGTTGAAGCGATCGAGCAGGAGAGGGAGCAGGCACTGAGCCACCGATCCACACCCGAGTATGACGACACGACTTGGCGCTACGAATTCGCTCAATTAGGACCTCACGACTGTTCAAGGTGGCGATTTAGCCACGAGCGAGCCTACCGTCTCACGACACTGGACTCGATTCGTCGTAGCGGGTGCGTGACGTCAGCGCGTCGACCTCGCTACGAGACGGTCATGCCACCGTCCACCGCGACGTTGGCGCCCGTGATCGCCGACGACGCGGACGAGCACAGCCAAACGATCGTCGCGGCGATCTCGGTCGGCTCGAGAAGTCGTCCGATTGGCTGCTGCGCGGCGAACGCTTCGACGCTCTCGAGGTCGTAGACCTTCGCTGACGCTTCGAGGATCGCGGTGCGCGTCGAGCCGGGACTCACGGCGTTCGCGGTCACGCCGTAGGGCGCTAAGTCCATCGCCACCCCGCGGATGAGTCCCACGACAGCGTGCTTGGCGGCGCTGTAGGACGCGAGGTGCAAGAGACCGGTACTGCCCGCCGCCGACGCCACTGCGACGATTCTTCCCTGCGCCTCTCTACCATTCGAGATGAGTTTCGGCGCGGCGGCCTCGATAAGCCGGCGCGTTCCGAGGACGTTCGCCGACCACACGGCGTCCCAGGCCGCGTCGCTGATCTCCCAAAGCGGGCCGCCCGCGCCCAAGACGCCCGCGCACGCGACGACCGCGTCGAGTCGCCCGAAGTGGCGCGTCGCCGTTTCCACCGCGAGTTGCATGTCGGTGGCACTGCGGACGTCACCGACGAGTCCGAGGACCGCCTCACCGTGACGAGCGACGACCGCGTCGAGGTCGGCTCGGGTGGCCATCGCGTAGGGGACGTCGGGAAGGTCGCGACAGCGGTCGACGGCCACCACCCGATAGTTCTCGTTCACGAGCGCGTCGACCGTGGCGGCACCGATGCCACGCGCGGCGCCGGTGACGATCGCGACGCGACTCACGAACCGAGCTTTCGAAAGAAATCGCTCGGCGCGAGGACGTCGGTCCGGTCCAGCTCTTTGACGTCCGACTTACCAAGACCCATGAGCGCCGAGTCAATGCCGCCCCGCAAGACGTCGAGGACGTTCTCGACCCCGCCTTGACCGGCCGCGGCGAGACCCCACAGGTACGCCCGACCGATCATCACGGCGTTCGCGCCGAGCGCCAGCGCTTTCACGACGTCGCTACCGCGTCGAACGCCACCGTCGAGCAGCACTTCGATCTGATCACCCACGGCGTCGACGACGCTCGGTAGCGCGCGAAGTGGCGCCGGCGTACCGTCGAGGTTGTTGCCTCCGTGATTGGAGACCGAGAGGGCACTCGCGCCCAAGTCGACGACAAGCTTCGCGTCGTCGACACGACTCACGCCCTTCACCATGAACGGGCCTATCCATTGCTCGCGTAGCCACGCCACGTCCGACCAGCTCGGCAACGTGCTCTGCATCCACTCGTAGTAGGCACCGAAAAACGTCGGCGGTGCCTCGCCGGGCGCGGCCATGTTCGGCGTCGTGAGACTCGGCATTCGACCGGTCTTCGCGAACGACCAGAGCCAGCCGGGTCGCGCGAGCACCTCTGGCGCCAGCTTCACGACGGCCTTCAGGTCGATCTTGTCGGGTATCCAAGGGCTGCCCCAGTCGCGTCCGTTGGCGAACGACCAGTCAAGGGTGAGGATGACCCCCTTCGCTCCTGCGTTCTTCGCGCGCTCGAGTCGCTGGACCATGGTGTCGCGGTTCCCAGACCAGTACATCTGGAAGAGCACTTGATCGTTCACGGCGCAGACCTCTTCGACGGAGCGACTCGCGAACGAACTGAGTCCCATCGCGACGCCGCGATTCGCCGCGGCCCTCGCGACGGCGACCTCACCGTCTGGGTGGACCGCCTGCACGCCTGTCGGCGAGATGATGACCGGCATCGACAGGGACTGACCCATGATCGTCGTGGCCATCGAGCGCTCGTTCGAGAGTCCCGCGACGTGCGGCGCGAATCCCAACTGGTCGAACGACGCCAGGTTGTCGCTCGACGAGAGCCCCTTCTCCGATCCCGCGACGAGGGCGGCGTAGACCGATTTGGGCAAACGCTTCTCAGCGCGACGTTGCGCGATCGCGACGGTCTCGAACCACGAACTTGCCATCTATCCCCCGTTGTTGCTCAACGCGAGACTACCTGAGGTGTTTCGCGACGCCGTCTCGCTAGTGCGTTGACAGCGTGACCGGAATCCCTTTGGAGTGATCAGGTGAAGAGCGTGGTCGAATCGACACGTGCTTCGCCGCAAGGGCCGCTTCTCCGTGACCGAAGACGCACTCGGGATCGGGGTCGGACATCTCGAGGCCGGTGAAGAACTTCGCGGCCATACACCCGCCCCGACACGCGTCGAACGAACCACACGAGGCGCACGCACCGGGGCTCCCCGGTTCGCGCAGTGACCGGAAGAGTTCACTGTTGGTCCACACGGACGCGAAGCCAACGTCACGAACGTTGCCGGCGAGGAACTCATCGTGGATGACGAACGGACAGGCGTAGACGTCACCCACGGGATCGATGAGACAGACGACGCGTCCCGCACCACAGAGATTGAGTCCTTCGAGAGGACTGCCGAGCGCCGAGAGATGAAAGAAGGAATCGCCCGTCAAGACGTTCGGTCGCGCGAGGAGCCACTGATAGAGCCCGCGATTCTGTTCCAGGGTCGGGTGCAGTTCGTTCCACACGTCAACGCCTCGTCCCGAGGGTCGAAGTCGCGTCAAGCGAAGTTCGGCGCCGTAGGACCTCGCGAGCGCCTCGAAGTCGTCCAGCTGTTCGACACTCTCTTTCGTCATCACGACCGAAATCTTGAACTGACCGAACTGCGCGTCGCGCAGATTGTCCATCGCTCGACGAGCGGCGTCGTAACTGCCCACGCCACGAATCCGGTCACTCGTCAACGCGTCAGCGCCATCGATCGAGATCTGGACGTCGAGGTAGTCGATCGCCGCCAACCGTTTCGCCGCTCTCTGGTCGATTCTCGTCCCGTTCGTGGAGAACTTGACGCCCACGTGCTGGTTCACCGCGTGTTCGATCAGCTCGAAGAAGTCTCGACGAATCATCGGCTCCCCACCGCCCACGTTCACGTAGAAGATCTGCATCGCCGCTATCTCGTCGATCAGCGCCTTCGCCTCTTCGGTCGTCAGTTCTCTCGGATCGCGCCTACCCGACGAGGAGAGACAGTGCGTGCAGGCGAGATTGCACGCGTACGTGAGCTCCCACGTCAGACAGATTGGCGCCGCGAGTCCGCGCTCGAATCGGTTGCGAAGTGTCGACTCAGCGCCCACTGATCAGCGCTGACTTCTCGAGTGTCGCCAGCGCCGCCACGTAGCGCTCGTACTGGTCGGGTGCGACGAGTGCCGCAACCGCGTCGTCGGCGCTGTCGAAGTCGCCGAGACGTCGAACGACGTCGACGAGTTCGCGCGACTTCAAGAAGACGAGCCGGCGAGTGACGTGGTGGTAGGCCAGCGCCCCGAACGCTTCGTCGCGCAGTGACACCATGTCGCTGAGCCGCCAGTACTGCGACGCGTCGAAGGCGTCGACCTCAGTGAGCGACACGGCCTAGTAGACGCCGCAGAGACCGTCGATGGAGACCTCTTCCACCAGCAACTCCTCAACCTCTTCGACCTCGTCAGTCGTCTCTTCTTTGATCAACGTCTCTGGTGTCACGGCTTCTCCTTGAACGCTTCCATTCTGTCCGCTGTAACTGCCAGCGCCTGCTCAAGCATGAAAGACTCCTTGCGTGAGCGCCCTTTTGCCGCAGGCCATGTCGCCCGTCGAGGCCCCGATTCCAAGAGGGACTCGAGTGTCGCTGGACGATCGGGCCACCTTTATCGACCGCGAGCTCCTGAGCGGCGGTAGTCCCTGGCGCCTCCTTCGCTTGGCCGGGGCCTCGCGCGCTGTCGCGCAGCGTTGGCAACACGGCGGCGTGGTGGGCGCCGACGAAGAGCGATTCGCTCGAACCTTGGTGCAACAAGGTCTCTTGCAACCTCACTTCACTCTGGATCTCCGCGTCGACGAGATCGACGTCATCGTTCCCGTCTTCAATGACGACGACTCACTCGAAACCCTTCTCGGCGTTCTCCAGGGCTTTCACGTCACGATCGTCGATGACGGCTCCCGTGACCCCGGCGTAACGGAAGCGATCGCGACGAAGTACGGAGTCGCGCTCGTCCGTTTACCTACGAACGCAGGACCTTCGCGGGCTCGCAACGCCGCCGTGCTCGCCACGTCGCGACCACTGTTGTGGTTCATCGACGCGGACGTGTCGATGGATAACGCCACCGACGTCGCGCGGCGCCTGAACTGTGCCTTCGGCGATCCTCTCGTCGCGGCCGCGTCACCGCGTGTTCAAGGTCCCGAGGGACCGTCGGCACGAGAGAAGTTCGAGCGGCACTTCAGTCCCCTCGACATGGGCGAGCGAAGCGGTCTCGTCGTACCGGGTGGCCCTGTCGGGTACGTTCCGAGTGCGTGTCTGATGGTGCGACGATCCGCGTTCGGGGTGGGCTTTGACGAAGCGCTCCGCGTGGGTGAAGACGTGGACTTCGTCTGGCGGCTTCACGACCAAGGGTGGAACGTTCGTTACGTGGCGGAGGTCGTCGTCACGCACCGCGCCCGAACGTCGTGGCGCGACTGGTGGATCCAACGCCAACGCTACGGCGCGTCGAGTGGCGAGCTCGCGAAGCGCCACGGCGATCGCCTTGCCCCACTTCGGAGCGACCCGTGGACGCTCCTCGCGTGGCTCTCCGTCCTCGCGGGCCAACCAGCGATCGGCGGACGGATCGTTCGAGCGGCGCGCAACCACGCCCGAGTGACGAGCTTCAAGACGGCCGACGACCCTCGCGCCGTAGCGAATCGAGTCGTCGCTCGCAACATGGCTCGCGCCGGCGGCCCGCTCGCGCGTGGCGTCGTTCGAACGTTCGGCGGCGCACTTCTCCTCGCGGCACTTCATCCCCGACTTCGTAGGCGCGCCCTGGTCCTCTTTGCCGTGGGCACCGCGTGGCGTTGGCGACGTCAACGGCCGCACGTCACCGACATCCCCCTCGCACTGGCCGACGACCTTGCGTACGGAGTGGGCGTCATCGAGGGCGCCTGGCAGACCAAGTCCCTTCGCTCGCTGACGCCTCACCTGACGAAGTCGTCGATGGGATTTCGAGAGGTCCTGGGACTACCAGGCACTTCAGTGAAGCCGGGCGTTTTAGCTGACGAGGATTGAAACCACTCTGGCATCATCGTCCCATGGCCCTCACCGTGAGAACCGATGAGCAGTTGGAACGAGCGCTGAGCGAACTGGCAGCCTCGGAAGGAACCTCCCGCCAGGACATCATCCGCGTTGCCGTCCTCGATCGCTACGCGCGGAGCCAGCATCGTGAGCACGTCAATGCCGCCACTGCTGAGATGCTGGACCGTTGGGGTGACGTGATCGAACGACTCTCCAAGACTTGAGCGATCTCGAGTACCTCACCCTCGAGGACACGTTCGACTTCATCGAACTCTTGAGGATCGGGCCGATCCGCGACCTGGGGCTTCTCGACTCGGCACTCGCTCGGCCCCGATCCAGTGCATTCGGTCACGATGCCTACGCGACCCCGAAACTGAAGGCCTCCGCACTCTTGCACTCACTGATCAACAATCACCCACTTGACGACGGCAACAAGAGACTCGCGTGGCTGGGTACCACGGTGTTCTTGCGAATCAACGGACTGGAGGCGAATCTCAACGACGACGTCGCGTTTACGTCGGTACTCCAGATTGGAAGCGGGTCAATCGAACTCGACGAGATCGCTCGGCGTCTCACTGTCCGAAAGAGACGATTACCGTTCGGTCCAGAGCACGGTTCGCTCCCGTCGTAAGAATTCCTCTTCCCACCTCGTGCAGGGTGAGACCGTGGTAGCCAAGGTGGAGCACGCGTGCCATAAGAAACGTCCCTACGGCTGCCGCGCGCTCGCCACTGAGCACGTCGTTATAGCTCAGCGAACCTACGTCATCCGTGTAGCCAGTCAACGTCATCAAGTGCATCTTGTCCTTGACGACGCGAGCGGCCAACTGTGTGAGAACTCGCTGGTCGTGGACCGTTAACGCGAATGAGTCAAACGTGAAGTTCGTCGTGACGGAGCTGCGAGCGCGAGATGAAGACGTACCAAGCGTGACGGTCGCACGGCCGGGCGATGACGAACCGATCGCGTTGAGCGCAACGACGGAGAAGGTGTACTTCGTGCCGGCTTTGAGTCCTCTCATCTGGCAACTCGTCGCGCCTGTGGTCTCACAGTGCGCGCCAGACGGCGACGCGGTGACCGTGTAGCTCGTGAGGGCCGAACCACCGTCAGCGGCGGGCTCCGTCCAGTTGACGACGACGACGCCACCCGACATCGACGCCGTCACGCTGCGTGGTGACGACGGTGCCGTCGGACTCGCGGGATTGAGAAAGGACGCGACGCCCGCGGATGAGTCCCCCGCTCGGTTGATCGCCACCACCGAGACGGTGTAGTGCGTGCCAGGCGTCAGTCCACTGATAGTGCAACTCGTGGTAGTGCTCGTGCACGTGCCACCCGGTGACAACGTCACGGCGTACTCGAGAACGGGGAAACTCCCCGACGACGAGGGCGCCGACCACGACACGACGACGCCGGTCGTCGAGACGGCGGCGACCACGTCGCGTGGTGCTGAAGGCACGTCGCCCGCGACGGCGGCGCTCACGTGAACACTCTGCTGCACTTGGGCGGCGGCGGCGTGGTTCGCGTCGCCCGACTGATTCGCGTCAAGGACACAGGTGCCGATCGAGAGGAACGTGACCGTTCCGGCGCTCAGTGAACAGACAGAGGAACTGGACCCGTCAACGGTGATCGTGACGGCGAGATTGGCGCTCGACGAAGCGACCGGCTGATAGGTGGCGCCGACGGTGGCGTTCGTGGGTGCCGACGAAGTGAAACTCACTGTCTGAGTCTGCGAGAAGGTCACCGTTATCGCGGTGGAACTCGCGCTTGCGTAGTTCGTCGACGCGGCTTTGGTGGCCGTCACGAGGCACGTTCCAGCACCCGTCGTGTGCAGCTGTCCCGGACTTGGTTGCGAGCACGTGGTCGTCCCGCTGGTGACGACGTAGGAGACGGACCCGGTGCCCGAACCCCCGGCCGTCGCGAGAGCGAGGTCCACACCGGTCGTCCCCGCAATCGTCACCACCGTGAGTGGCGCCTGCGTCGCTTGCCCCACCGCGAACGGCACGATGGTGCTCGAGGAGGTCATGAAGTTGGTGTCACCCGAGTACAGCGCCTGCAGTGAGTCGTTGCCCGTGGGCAACGCGGTCGTCACGCACTGGGCGCTGGCCGACACGAGGGCGACGGCACCACACGTGCCAATCGTCGCGCCCCCGCTCTCAAAGTTCACGGTGCCGGTCGCTCCCGGTGAGAGGGTCGCGCTCAGGGTCACGGACCCGCCAAACGTTGAGGACGAAGGACTGGGACTCAAGCTCGTCGCGGAGGTGGCCTGATTGACCGTGAACGTGGTACTTAACGACGAGACCGGATTGAAGTTGGCGTTGCCCGCCATCGTGGCCACGAGGGAACAGCTCCCCGCAGTGATGTAGGTCAGCGACGTTCCCGACACCACACAACCGGCGGAGTTGCCCACGCCGCTCACGACGTACGTGACGGCACCGTTTGAGGAACCACCCGACGACGCCAGCGTGAGGGCAGTCCTGGGACTTACGACGAACGTCGTCGACGTAGGCGTAAAGGACAACGCGTTCTGATTGGCCATACTCACGACGTAGGTACTGACCGCGCTCACGGACGACGCGTAGGTCGTGTTGCCTGAGTACGCCGCCACGAGCGAGTCGCTGCCCACCGCAAGTGCGCTCGTCACGCACTGTGCCGTGTTCGAGGTGATGGCGACCGAGCCGCACGTGCCGATCGTCGCGCCACCGCTCTCAAAGTTGACGGTACCGGTCGCGCCTGAGGTCACCGTTGCGCTCAACGTCACGGAGGTACCAAACGTCGACGCCGAGGGACTCTCGCCGAGTGAGACGACGGACGCGCTCCCGGAAACCACCGGGATCAGCGGCGACGATCGGAGGCTGTACTGCGAGTAGACGTTGATCGACTGGATGGAGATGTAGTAAGTGGTGCCGTTGGTCAGTCCGCCCAGCGTGCAACTGAGGCCCGAGGTCGTGCACGTCGATTTCTGGGTGCCTCCGACCGCCGCCGAAAAGGCGGTCACGGTGTAACTCGAGATCGTTGCGCCGTTGTTATTGGGTGCCAACCAGCTCACCGTGACCTGACCGCTCCCCGCGACGTACGACGTCGTGGCGTTCGCCGTGGGATCCGGTGCCGCGTAGGGCGTGCCGAGCTCGGTGTTCGAGCCCGGTCCAGCGCCCGCGGCGCTCGTCGCACGAAGTTCAACTGTGTAGGACGTTCCGTTGACGAGTCCCGAGATCGTCAACGGCGACGTCGAGCCAGTGGCGGCTTGCCAGTGGGTGCCACCGTCAACCGAGTACTGGTACCCCGTGATGGGATTGTTGGCGTCGAACGTCCCGGCGGTGAAGGGAACGGACACGTAGGAGTTGCCTACGGCGAGCGTTGACAGTGTGGGCGCGCTCGGCAACGCCACCGGCAGCGTTACGACGCGCGGGTTGGAAACCGGGCCTGACCCTGCGGCGTTGGTCGCGACCACCGAGAAGTAGTACGACGTGTCGTTCGTCAGACCAGAGACCGAACACGTTAACGCGGTGGTCGTGCACGTCGCGAGTACGCTGCCACCGGTTGGTGCAGCGTACGCCGACACCGTGTAGCCGAGAACTGCTGACCCTCCGTTGGTCGAGGGCGCACTCCACGAAACCTGGGCCGACGACGCACCACCCACCGCCAAGACTTGAGTGGGCGAACCGGGAACGGTGAACGGCGTTGCTATCGACGAGGAGGAGGCCACGCTCGAGCCGACGCCGTTATCCGCTCGAAGGATCACGCTGTAGGCCGTGCCGTTGTGAAGTGACGAGATGGTAAAGGGATCGGCCAACGTGCCGGCGTTGACCCACGTGGTCCCACCGTCCAGTGAGTAGTCGATCCCCGAGATCGCCGAGCCCCCGTCATTTGACGACGAATACGCTCCGTAGGTGACCTGGATCGACGAGTCACCGGGCGTCACCGTGGTGATGGTCGGGGCGTTGGGAACGGTCAACGTGACGCCGACCACGTAGACCGAACCCGGTCCGGGGCCGTCGCCATTAACGGCACGCAGCTCGACGCTGTACGTCGTTCCATTCGCGAGTCCCGTGATGGTGATCGGCGACGAACTTCCCGTCGCCGTCGTCCACGATCCGAAGGCGTTGGTTCCCGCGCCGACGCTCGTCGCGTACTGATAGCTCGTGATTGAGGAGCCGCCGGTGTAGCCCGGGACGAACGCGACACCGAGTGAGACCCCGTCCGAACCGGGCGTGATGGCGGTGATCGTCGGCGCGCCCGGTAACGCGCTCGGCGTTCCTGTCGCGCCAGACGAGCTCGCGCCGTTACCCGCAGCGCTGACACCGCGTAGGAGGATCGAATACGGCGTGCCGTTCGTGAGTCCGCTGATGGCGAGCGGCGACGAAGTCACCCCGCTCGGCACCCACGTCGCGCCCCCGTCAAGCGAGTATTGGTAGTCGAGTATCGGAAGGGTCGACGAGGCGGCACTGAAGGCGAGCGACAGAGCGCCGTCCGAGGGCGTCACGCCGGAGATCGTCGGGGCGCCAGGCGGACCTGACGGCGTCAGGATGCCCGAGGGCGACGAAAACGTTCCTTGGCCCACGGTGTTCACCGCGGCCACTTCAAACTCGTAGCCGACGCCGTTGGTAAGTCCCGTCACCGTGCACGACGTCAGCGCGCCGCTGCAAGACGACGCCGTGGTCCATGACGAATAGGGACTCGTGGCGTACTGAACGACGTAGCTGGTGACACCGCCCGATCCGCTCGTTGTCGGCGCGGACCAGTACAACGAGACGTTAGTGTTGCCGGGCGTACCGTTGACGTTGGTTGGCGAGCTCGGGGCGCCCGTGGTGTACGAGATGACCACCGAACCGTTGGCGTTGTTGTCACCGTAGAAGCTGTACAGCGAACTCAATCCACTGAGGCCACCAGTGGCGTTCTGACCGGGGTAGCCGCCAAGTCCAAACCACTCGTCCGAGGTGCCCGACCCGAACTCGACGAATCCCGCCGAGCCCCCCTGCGCGCCACCGCCGCCGCCCGCTCCGCCGCCACCGTCGCACTGCTCGCCTGTCACTTGATGACACGCCGTGTACACCGATTCACCGTCTTGTCCGGCACTGAGTGTGGCGTCAGTACGCGCGACGAAGTTCGGCAGAGAGATCTGTCCGAGGGTTGGTGAGAACTGCCCGCTGCCGCCCGATCCGCCTGAGCCTCCGGCGACGATGGTGCCCACGCTCGTCGGCGAGCCCGAAGTTCCGACCTCAACCACCGACGCCGCACCACCGGAGCCGCCGTAACCCGAACATCCAGAAGGTCCAGGAGAACCGCCGGCGCCGCCGGCGTACCCACCAAGTGGGTTGGTCCCTCCGACGGCATCGTTGGGGTCGCCTGTCGCCAGTCCGTCGCCGGGCGTGCAGGTGTTCCAATCGGGCGAGTTGGCTCCGCCTTTACCCACCCCGATCGTCAGGATCTGCCCGCTCGTCACCGAGATCGTTCCAGAGACCACGCCTTGATAGCCGCCGGGAGGCGCCGTACCCGACGAGTCTCGACCACCCCGACCGCCCTCGGCGCCTGTCACGGTCACCGTCATCTGTGACACGTTGGCGGGTACCGTCAGCGTCTCCGCACTACCGGTGTAGCTGTACGTATCGGTGACCGTGGTGCCCGTCGTCACCGTCGAGACCGCGCCCGCCGTCGCCGACAGTGCCGCGAGAGCGCAGAGCGCCACGATCAGGCTCGCGGTCACGCTCCTTCGCGCGAGGAGGGGTATCGAACGTGATCGTCGATTCAATCGCTTGAGATAAGACAATGAAGTTGTATGGAAGGGGCCCTTGGCGACACGCATGCTTTGTCAACGTTAGATGTGACGCGTATATTCTGCGCGGATACCTTGGCCGATTCCTACCAGGAAAGTAAAGAGTTGTTGCGATGGCAACGAAAAGTTTTTAAAGAATTCGGATTTACAATTAACGAGCCGATTCGACGTGCACGCGAATCGAATGTCGAGTTCTCATTCAGGTCGCTTCCACGACAAGGTGCTCGATTAGTGGCGCGAGATCTGCCACATGAGGCTCTCCAGCACGCCGGGCCATTCCTCGCTGATGATCGAGTACATCGCCGTATCTCTGAAATGGCCCTCTTCACCGGGAACCATCGAGGGTTGGAAGCTACGAAGCACTCCTTCGTACGTTGCGCCAAGGCGAAGGATTGCGGCACGTGAGCGGTCGTTACGCGCGTCCGTCTTGAGATCCACTCTCGCGACCTTGAGCGTCGTGAAGGCGTACTCCAGGAGCAGGAGCTTCGCCTCCGTGTTCACGCCCGATCGTTGCGTCGACCCGGAGAGCCACGTGCCGCCGATCTCGACGGCGAAGGGCGCCACCCCTGGGGAGTCACGTCGAATCGTCATGAACCTGGTGGCGCCGACGACACGGTCGCTCGCGACTTCGATTTGGACGAAGGGAATCGCCTCGTCACGTCCCCACTGCTCTTGGAGGTCGCTGACGTAGCGAGCCATTTCGTCGACCGATTGGGGAACCCTCGTGTAGAGGTACGTCGAACGGTCCTCGTTGGCGGCTTCCCACAGCCCATTGACATGTTCACTCGTCATTGCCTCGAGGCGTACGAACTGGCCAGCCAGCGTTGGAATCTCATACGACGCGAGCACCACGACATCCTCCCACGCGATCTTCGCCAGAAAGAGCCACTTTGCGCGTAGCTTCTCGATTTCCGACGCGACGCAACCGTCTAACCCGAAACGTGCGCGACTCGCTGTGCGGAACGCGGCGACTGCTCATCGTTTCCGGCGACGCACCTCGCGCGACGACCGCTTAACGCTCAGCCGTCGGCGGAACGGAAGTAGCAGTACATCTTCTCCGCGTCGACGCGGTAGTACGTCGGCGTCTCCTCAACGAAGTCGGCAAAACCTGCACCAAAGAGGGGTACGAACGTAGCGATCAGTGCGTCCTTGAACTCGACCATGTCGTCGAGATGGTGATCCACCACCGTCGCCACGCCGTGAACGGTGACGGCAAATTCGGGACGGGGAACGTACGAGCCGCTGACACGGGGATCACGAGTTATGTGACGCCGGCGAACTGCGTCTTCACCGGTCGAAAAGTAGAAATGACCTCGATAGAAGATCGCGTCGACCGGCGACACCAAGGGTTTTCCCGTTGACGAGACGGTCGCGAGCGAAAGGAGGCAGTAGCCATCGAGCTCTGCTGAAAGTGCTCGGGCGCCGAGGCGCCGATCGGGGCCAATGATGCTGAGTAGGTGACTTCCAGCGTGTTCGAACGTGACGTCG
Source organism: Acidimicrobiales bacterium (assembly GCA_035949355.1). Classification (GTDB taxonomy): domain Bacteria; phylum Actinomycetota; class Acidimicrobiia; order Acidimicrobiales; family RAAP-2; genus RAAP-2. Next base: position 1,290 of record DASZIH010000013.1, on the reverse strand, counting down.
AGCAGGCGCTGCAGCTCTTTGTAGTCCGTTTCAGTTTCGTACACGAAGCCGTCCTTTGCGAGGAAATGCACACGTCGCCACGACGAGACTTACGGTACTCGGCGATCTCGCTTGATGCGGCCTGAAGGGCGATGACCTCGCGAGCCGAGACGCTACGGCTGAACTTCGATGAGCGGCAAATAGTCCGTCGCCCACGTGCTCAGCTCGTGCATAGCGGGCAAGAGCGCGGCGCCGGCGGGAGCGAGGGCGTAGTTGACCGAGACCGGAGGTCCTGGCTGCACGTCACGAAGGATGAGGCCAGCACTCTGGAGATCGCTCAACCGTTCGGAGAGGACGGAGTCACTGATGCCTTCGACGCGCCGACGTAGTTCAGCGAAGCCGACGGGGCCGTTGGCCAACGTTCCAAGGATCACGCCGCTCCAGCGTTTCCCGAGGAATTGAAACGCCCGGGCGAGTGCTTCGTCGCACGCGGACGCCGCTTTAGTGCAGGAATCGCTTGATATTTCCTGAGAACCGACGTCCTCGCCGCTGCTGGAATTCACTACGCCAGAGTACCACGTACTTCCCAAAAATAAGCAACTTCTTATTTCGAAGTTCCCTGTACAATAGAAGTCCCCCCCCGATTTAGGAGCCCGTATGTCACTGTTTCGACTCGATGCCAGTATCCGCCAAGAAGGCTCCGTCAGCCGAGGAATCGCTGACATCGTCGAGAGCACCTGGCGCGAAGGTAACCCCGACGCGACGGTGACGCGCCGTTCCGTCGGCATCGAGCCGCTGCCCTCCACCGCGTGGCCACTCGCCGTGTCCGCCGCGTACTTGAGCGACGCGGATCGAAGCGCCGAGCAACGCGAGGCCGCTGCTCTCGCAACCACGCTCGGCGATGAACTCCTCGGCGCTGAGGCCCTCCTTTTCGCCATCCCCCTCTATAACTTTGGCGTCTCGCAGCACTTCAAGGCCTGGGTCGACGTAGTCATGACCGATCCGCGCATCTCCAGCGGCGCGCCTGAGCGGCTTCTCGCTGGAAAGCCCGCAGTGCTTGTCGTCGTTCGAGGTGGCGCGTACGGACCCGGAACGCCTCGTGAGGGCTGGGACCACGCCACCGGTTGGTACCGTCGCATCCTCGAGGACGTGTGGGGACTCGACCTACGGGTGGTGGAGAACGAATTCACACTCGCCGGCGTCAATCCCGCGCTCGACGAATTCATCGAACTCGCCAAAGAATTGCGCAAGAACGCCGAGGTGCTCGCGTCAGAACACGGTCGCTACCTCGCAGGTGTCGGCGTTCACTAG
>DASZIH010000012.1:0-23596 GCA_035949355.1 Acidimicrobiales bacterium | reverse complement strand
ACGTCAGCCAACGTGCAACCCGCGACCGGCGAGCGCCAAGAGCGTTTCGCCGAAGGTCTCTGAAAGTGAGGGGTGGGGCTGGATCAACGCCGCCGCCTCTTCAGCAGTGGCTTCCCAGTTGACGGCGAAGTACCCGGCGCCAAGTTGTTCGGTGACCCAAGGACCCGCCATGTGCACGCCAAGAATCTGACCGCCTGTTCCGTCAGCGCGCTTCTCGGCGATGATCTTCACGACGCCTTCGGTGTCGCCAATGATCTGCGCGCGAGAGTTCCCCCCGAAGGGGTCCTTCTTCACGACCACGTCGTAGCCCTTTTCCTTCGCCGCGGCCTCGGTGAGACCACAGAAGGCGACTTCGGGATTCGAGTAGATAGCCCACGGCACGCGGTCATAGTCGACGGGCACGACGGGCTCGCCGAGGATGGACTTGATCGCGACGATGGCCTCGGCGAAGCCGACGTGCGCCAGCTGAGGCGTGCCCGCGACAACGTCGCCCACGGCGAAGACGTTAGGCGCCGCGGTGCGCTGATAACTGTCAGCCACCACGAAGCCCCGTTCGTCGATGACGACGCCGGTACCTTCTCCCAGAAGCCCCTCGGTACGAGGACGTCGGCCGACGGACATGACAACCATGTCGGTCTCCACGCTCTCTTCACCTTCGATGGTGATGGTCGTCGAACCCTTCTTCGGCGTGTGACCAGTGATCTTCGCGCCGACGCGAATCTCAATCCCACGCTTCTTGAACGAACGCTGCACGACACTGGCAACCTCCGCGTCGCAGCCCGCCAAGATCGAGGGAAGGAATTCGAGGATCGTGACCTTAGTGCCCATATCGGAGAGCAGCGAAGCGAACTCACAGCCAATCGCCCCACCGCCGACGACGGTCGCTCGCGCTGGCAGTGCACTGAGATCGAGGAACTCATCAGAGGTGACGACGATCTTCCCGTCGACGTCGAATCCGGGGAGCGTGCGTGGCACCGAACCCGCAGCCAAGATGACGTTCGCACCCTTCGCGACGACGCCGGCGTCGGCACCGTCGACGATAGTGACGGTCAGGTCCTTGTCGAGACGACCGGTGCCGTCGAAAATGGTGACCTTACGGCCCTTCAAGAGGCCGGAAAGTCCCTTGAACAGTCTGTCGACGATCTCGTTCTTACGAGCTTGGCTGACCGCGAAGTCCACGGACACGTCCTTCGCGGTGATGCCAAATGCTGAGGAGTGCTCAACCGTTCGATGGACGTGCGCGGTCTCCAAGAACTCCTTCGCCGGCACACAGCCGCGGTGCAGACAGGTTCCACCGACCTTGTCACGTTCGATAAGGGCGACGTTGAGACCGGCCGCGGCGCCGTAGAGGGCGGCGGCGTAACCACCAGGTCCTCCGCCGATTACGACGACATCGAACTGCTGGACCTCATTAACCACGGTCTTTCCCTTCGGTAGTACAGCGCCATCCCCCAGAAGGAAATCCTAATGTTTTTGCACTTCTCCTAAAGCACCGTCAGCGCCACAAGGGCGAAGCTTTTTCAGCCCTCGATCCCTCAGACGCGTGCGCTAGTGACAGGTGACCGTACCGGAGGGCGACGTGGTACACGTCGTTGTCGTCGTGACGGGAACCGTCGTAGGAGGTACGTACACCGTCGTTGGCGGGGCGGCCGGTGGCGCCGTCGTGGGCGTCGTCGGCGTGGGAGTACTCGCCGAAACGGTGGTCGGTGTACTCGCGGTAGGCGTCGTCGCTCCCGTCGTCGAATGACTTGGCGCGGTCGTCGTGGTCACGGTTCGACGAGACGTCGCCGGCACCGTCGTCGTCGTGTGCGACGTGGATCGCGCCGGAGACCCCTTCGTCGCCGTTGCCGGCGCGACACCTGTCGTCGTGGTGACACCGTTCGTCACGCCACTCGACCCCGCGGTCGTGTTCGGCGACGTCGTGGTCGTGGAGACACTCGACGCCGATGAATCGGCCGCGTGAACGACGAAGAGTCCGGCCGCGAGACCAGAGCCCACGAAGATGGCCTGCGTCAATCGACGAACGTTCGCCAATCGAAGTCGCAAGTGATCGGGCGTTCGGTGAAAAAGCCGCATCGGAAACGTTCTCAGTTCTCCGCAATCTCGCTGGATCGAGGTTCTAAGTCCTTCGTAGTCGAAAATCCTAGGGTTGCGTCACCCGTCGAAAACACAAATCGTTAACAACACCACGCTTCATTTCTTCGGGGACAGTTGATACTTTTCTTCTGTTCATTGACGCTACGCGAATGGCTCTCGCGAACGTTGCGTTCGTCACCAAAAAGTAATATCAACTTTTTGTCTACATGGCTCGTGGTGCAATATCTTGGCTCTATCTGCCAATCGTGGAGGTGACGTGGACCAGGTTCGCGCGATTGTCTCGTGGGTGGTCACCGGTGTACTGACGCTGGGACTCGCGACGGGCATCGTCATCAAAAGCCGCCCGACGCCGGTCGCGCCTTCGGCCGCCGTCAGCGTTACGTCACGTCGATCGGTGACACTCGTAAAGGCAACGAAGCACGCGTCAGCTCCCGTGCACCTCGCCGCCGTCACGACACACTCCCCCGCAACGATCAAGTCGTCACCGAAGAGTTCTCCGGTGACGACGACGCCAACCAGTACGACGACGTCAACCACGACGACCACGTCGACAACTACTACGACGACGACAACGATTCCGGCGAGCACGGTGGTGGTGGCGTCGCCGCCAGCCACCGTGGTTTCACCGTCGAGAGGCGACGACGGCTCAGGAAGTGGGAGTCAGTCGGGAGGAAGCGACGACGGAAGTACTTCGGGATCGTACGGCGGAGACAACTGACCTAACGCGAATGAGACGCGCGTTCGTCAGGCGTGTTAACCGACTCGAACATCACAGTCGACTGGACGACCATGCCGACGAGGACGTCGGGCCGCGGATCTTTGATCATCGACTCGTCTAGGAGTGACGTCCGTGCTGCGAGTCAGCGGCGGCGGTCGCCAATTCGTCGACGAAGTCGTTCATGCGATCGCCCGAGTGCCCCTTGACCCATGAGAACGTCACCTCGCGACCACTTTCGAGGACCAGCGGGAGCAACGTCTCCCAGAGATCGCGATTGGCGACACTTTGACCCTTGGAGTTCTTCCAATTCCGTCGCAGCCAACCCACGTACCACTTGTCGTGGAAACACTTCACGACGTAGTTCGAGTCGCTGACGATCTCCACCGGTCCGTCGGGGTGCTCTCGAAGCGCCTCGATCACGGCGATGACCTCCATGCGCTGATTCGTGGTGTGCGCTTCGGCGCCACTCGCGTACTCGTCGGTTCCACTGGCCCAGGCCCAACCGCCCGGTCCGGGATTACCGCGGCAGGCGCCGTCGGTATGAATTCGGATCATATGACTCGCGTGATCCAAGCGTCGGGGTCGTTGGTGAATCGGGTGACGGCCGGCGGCAGGTCTCCGCGCAGCACCTGGCCGAGCGTCACGTGCTCGAGCACCTCGCGAAGCGTGCCGCGAACGGCCACCCACACGTCACGAAGGTGCTTCGCCTCGCCTTCGTAGATCAGCGTCTCGGGGCGCATGCCTCGCACGCCCGCCATAGGACCGCTCACCACGCGCAAGATATCAGCGATCGTGATCTCGTCGGGATCGTGCGCGAGTTTGAAGCCGCCTTCGGGGCCGCGCTGGCTCGTGACGAGCCCTCCGCGACGCAGGTCGGAGAGAATGGCGCCGAGGAACTTGGCCGGCAGGTCTTGCTCGTGGGCCAGGTGATCGGCGCTCACCGAGACGTCACTGGCCGCCAACGTCAAGAGCGCGCGAATCGCGTACTCGGCTTTGGCCGGAATCTGCATAGTCCCATTCTGCCCCACCTCGTCGCGGCGCGGGGAGAGTTCAACGCGAACTTCTAAGGTGGTCCACGTGTTCGACCTTGCTACGCGCTACCTCTATCTTTGCGTGGGCGTGCGTGACGACATGGCAAGCTTCCTGCCCGCCGTGCTACGTGGTGGGGTGGACGTCGTGCAGCTCAGGGAGAAGGTCCTGCCCGCCGCGGCCCAACTCGATCAGGCCCGACTCATGATCCCCATCTGTCGAGAGTTCAACGTGCCCTTTGTCATGAACGATGAGCCCGAACTGGCCCTCGAAGTCGAAGCAGACGGCGTGCACGTCGGCCAAGACGACGCCAGCGTCGAACGCTGTCGCGTCCTGCTGGGGCCCGACGCCATCGTGGGCCTCTCGACGCATTCGCGCGAGGAGTTCGACGTCGCACTCGACCAAGACGCGACGTACTTCAGCGCCGGTCCGATCGTTCCGACGCCTACCAAGGTCGGTCGAGCCGGCACTGGGGTCGCGTACGCCGCGTCGAGCCAGGCCCGCAGTACTCGACCCGTTTTCGTCACCGGCGGCGTCAACGCCACCAACGTGGCCTCTCTCGTCGCGGCGGGGCTGCGTCACTTCGTCGTCGTTCGCGCGCTCACCGAAGTGAGCAGTCCCGAACGCGCGGCCCGCGAGATTCGCGTAGCCCTCGACGAGGCCCTGTCAGCGGTGTCGGTCGAGCCAACCTAACAAGGTCGCCACCATTCGCGGGTCGGCCCGCAGCTGGTGACCCGCGCCCTGGATGAGGCGCAGTTCCGCGCGACCCTCGGCCGCGGCGACCAGGTCCCTCGCGTCCGACGCCGGAACCTCGATGTCGTCGGTCCCGTGTCCGATAAGGAGGCGTCGCGGCGGGATCGACGCAATCGCCCTCATGGGATCGATGGCGAGCAGATCCTTATAAAGCTCGTCGGGCGCGAGCAGGTCTCGCTCGTCACCCACGACGCCCGCGACCTGGACCGCACGGTGTATATCCTCGGGCGAGCCGCTCCACGCCTCGAGGTGCGCGGGCGCAGCGAAGGTTGCGACGCCGCGAACGCGGTCGTCCGCGGCCGCGGCTGCCAAGGCGAGCGACCCGCCAAAGCCGAAACCGGCCAAAGAAATCCGGCGGTCACCTTCGGCGACGCGATTGAGAATCGTCGCTAGGTCCTCGCGCCACTTCGACGCGGAGAACGTGCCGGTGCTCCCACCGACGCCCGACAGTGTTCCCGTCGCGACCAACCAGCCCGACTCGTTCGCGACGTGTTCGGCGAGTTCCGGCAAGAGTCCCGCCGCTTGGCGACCCATGCCCACCAGGCGAGGCAGTCCGTGCACTAGGACGAGGACGTGGCCGACCACCGGGCGAGCGTTCGAATTCGAGATTCGCAGATCGAGGAGTGAACCGCCGCTTTGGAGTTGCTCGTGAGCGAGCACGCGTTACTAGATGCCTAGGCGTTGGGCCAGAAGTTCGCGATGGTACGCCGGGTCACCTAAGAACAACTCGGAACTCTTCGCGCGCTTGAAGTACAGGTGCGCGGGATGCTCCCACGTGAAACCGATGCCACCGTGAATCTGAATGTTCTCCGCGGCGCAGTGAAAGTAGGCCTCGGAACAGAACGACTTGGCGAGACTGGCCGCGATGGGCAACTCCTCGTTGCGCTCCTGGGCGGCCCAGGCCGCGTAGTACGCGGCGGACTTCGCCGACTCGACGTCGAGCAGCATGTCCGCGCACTTGTGCTTGATCGCCTGGAACGATCCGATCGGACGGCCGAACTGCACGCGATTCTTCGCGTACTCAACCGACGCGTCGAGGACGCGCTGCGCGCCGCCGACCTGTTCCGCCGCGAGTGCCGCCTCGGCGACCTGCAACGTCGACTCAAGACCCGCGAGGGCGCCGCCCTCTTCACCGATGAGACGCGCCGCGACGTCGACGAACTCGAGACGACTCTGCTTACGCGTCTGATCCATCGTCGACAGTGCCTCGCGTGAGACGCCCGGGGCGTCTCCTTCCACGGCGAAGAGGGAAAGGCCGGCGTTCGTCATTGCGGGCACGAGCAACAACGTCGCGGTCGAGCCGTCGGTGACGTAACTGCGCACGCCGTTGAGCACGTACCCGTCACCCGAGCGCATCGCGGTGGTGGAGGTCGCCGAGAGGTCCCAAAGTCCCGCGTCGTCCGTCACGGCAAGTGTCGCGATGGTCTCGCCCGACGCGATGCCGGGCAGGAAGTCAGCCTTATCGTCGTCGTTGCCGACGAAGAGGAGGGCGTTCGCCGCGAGCGCGACCGTCGAGAAGTACGGAGAGCAGAGCAGCGCCGCGCCCATCTCTTCGAAGACGACGTACAGTTCGACCGGTCCGTAGCCCTGACCGCCGTACTCCTCAGGAATACCCAGTCCCTGAAGGGCGAGTTCGTTCGCCATCTGAGCCCACACGGCCGGGTCGTAGCCCTCAGCTGTGGCCATCAGTCGACGCACTTCGCTCTCGGGCGACTTTTCCTCTAAGAAGCGGCGCACCATTTTGCGAAGTTCTTCTTGCTCTTCGCTAAAGCCAAAGTTCATTACGAGCCCTCTTCTTCTCCGCGCGCAGGGCGCCAAGGTCGAGATTACTCAATCCCGACCACACGGTAATCCGTGCCATTCTGGGGTCGTGGACAACGTCGAACTGGTCTGGTCAAACGCTGACGCCGAGGTGCACCGCTTCGTGGTGGGCCCCATCGACAACAACGTGTACGTCGTTCGATGTCGACGAACTGGCGAGGCGGCGCTGCTCGACGCCGCGAACGAACACGATCGATTGCTGCGCGTCGCGACTCGCCTCGGCGTGACGTCGGTTTTGGAAACGCACGGCCACTGGGATCACATCGGCGCGGTCAGCGAAGTGCGAGAGGCGGGTATCGACGTCTGGGTACGGGCGGAAGACGCGTCGATGCTGCCGAGTTACGACCATCTCCTCGACGACGACGTGGTGCACGCCGTCGGAGACTTGCGTCTGCGTACGATCCACACGCCGGGACACACGCCTGGGAGCATCTGCTTCGCGCTCGAGGACACGCCACTGCTCTTCACCGGCGACACGTTGTTCCCGGGTGGTCCGGGCAACGCCACGTTCGAAGGCGGTGACTTCGCGACGATCATCACCTCCATCGACGAGCGTCTCTTTCACGGCTACGACGACGCAACGACGATCTGGCCCGGACACGGATCGTCCTCGACGATCGGCGCAGAGCGTCCGCACCTCGACGAATGGGTCCAACGCGGCTGGTAAACAAGGGTCAGCGCTCCACTGTTCACCAGTAGGCTCACTGCGTGTCAAAACCGCTGCTCGAACTCCGTAATCTTCACGCTGAGGCGGAAGGCGCTTCCATCCTTCGCGGCGTCGACCTGATCGTCAATGAAGGCGAAGTCCACGCCCTCATGGGACCGAACGGTGCCGGGAAATCCACACTCGCGAGCGTCATCATGGGCCACCCGGGTTACAAGGTCACGAGCGGTGAGATCTTGTTGAACGGCGAGAACATCGCGACCTGGACCCCCGACGTTCGTGCCCGTGCCGGTATCTTTCTCGCCTTCCAGTACCCCGAGGCGATCGGCGGTGTCTCAGTGATCCAATTCTTGCGCCAGGCCATCGCCGCCCGCAAAGGTCTCGACGAACTCAGTGTGCTCGAAGTGCGTTTGGACCTGGCCGAGTGGATGGACCGTCTCGGCATCGACAGCGCCTTCGCCGAGCGCCACCTCAACGACGGATTCTCCGGTGGCGAGCGTAAGCGCAACGAAGTCCTTCAGATGGCCCTTCTCGATCCCGTCATCGCACTGCTCGATGAGACGGACTCGGGCCTCGATATCGACGCGCTGCGCGTGGTCGCAAAGGGCGTGCGCACCGTTCGCGAACAACACCCCGCCATGGGCGCGGTCGTCGTGACCCACTACGTCAAGCTCCTCGACGAGATCCGCCCTGACTTCGTGCACGTCTTGTTCGATGGACAGATCGTTCACTCGGGCGGTGCCGAACTGGCCCAGCAGATCGACCACGAAGGCTACGACGCCTGGCGACCGGTGAGCGCGTGACGAGCTTCAATGCTCGACGCGTTCGCGCGGACATCCCCCTTCTCACGCGAGTCGTCAACGGCCGCACGATCACCTACTTAGATTCCGGCGCCAGCTCCCTCCAGCCGCGCGCGGTCATCGACGCAATGAGTCGTTACTACGAACTACGACACGCCAACGTGCACCGTGGCGTCTACCAGACCGCGAACGAAGCGACCGAGGCCTACGAAGGCGCTCGCAACGCGGTGGCGCGCTTCATCAACGCTCCTGGCGGTGAGAACGAGGTGGTCTTCACGAAGAACACCACTGAATCTTTCAACCTGCTCGCGAAGAGTTGGGGGGCGACCAATCTCAAGAGCGGCGACGTCGTACTGGTCACCGAAATGGAGCATCACGCCAACATCGTGCCGTGGTTCCAACTTCGAGAGACCACCGGCATCGAAGTCCGTTTCATCCCGGTGGGCGACGACTACCGACTCGACCTCTCGAATCTCGACGAACTGCTGAAGGGCGTGAAGCTCCTCTCGATCACCGGGATGTCCAACGTCCTCGGTACGAGGCCTCCGGTGAAGGACCTCGCCCACGCGGCCCACGCCGTGGGTGCACTCGTCGCGGTTGACGCTGCGCAGATGGTCCCGCACGGTCCCACGGACGTCACCGACCTCGACGTCGATTTCGCCGCCTTCTCCGGACACAAGATGCTCGGACCGACGGGCATCGGGGTCCTGTGGACGCGCGAGCGCGTCCTCGACACGATGCCCCCCTTCCTCGGCGGAGGAGGGATGATCGCCGACGTGCGCGTCGACGGCTACACGCCAGCCAAGGGCGTCGCGCGCTTCGAGGCGGGGACGCCTCCCATCGCCGAGGCCGTGGGACTTCACGCCGCCGTGCGGTACCTCGAGGGTCTTGGCATGAACCACGTGGCCGCCCACGAACGGATCCTCACTGCCGACGCCCTCACCCGCTTGGAACTCACTTTCGACGGGCGCGTCCGCGTGATCGGACCGCCCGACACGGTTGATCGTGGGGGCGTCATCAGTCTCGACGTCGAAGGCGTGCACCCGCACGACGTCGCGCAAGTCCTCGATCAGTTCGGCGTCTGCGTGCGACCGGGACATCACTGCGCGAAGCCTCTCATGCGCCGCTTCGGCCTAGCCGCGACGGCGCGCGCCTCCTTCGGCCCGTACTCCTTGACCAAAGACACCGACGTGCTGATCGAGGCGCTCGAGCACGCCCTTAAAATGTTTGGCTAGATCGTGTCAAATCTCGAAGACCTCTACCGCGAAATCATCCTCGACCACTACCGCTCGCCGCGCAACCGCGGTGAGTTGGCGTCGCCACCCGCCCACCGGGTCGAAGGGTTCAACCCACTCTGCGGTGACGAAGTGGTCGTCTATCTGGACGTTCGTGACGGCGTCCTCGTCGACATCAAACTCACCGGACACGGCTGCTCGATCTCGCAGTCCTCGTCGTCGCTCATGAGTGGTGCCGTCAAGGGCAAGTCCGTCGAGGAAGTCAACGAGGTCATCGACTCCTTCAAGAAGTTGATGACGGTGCACGAGTCGGCGCTCGCGAAAGAGGAGGACCACGACGACGAGGTCGACCTCCGTCGTCTCGGAGAACTCGCGGCCCTCCAGGGCGTCGTGAAGTTCCCGGTACGGATCAAGTGCGCGACGTTGGCGTGGAACACGCTGCGCCAAGGTCTAGAAGAGCTCGTCTAACCTCACGACGGCGTGCAGGGCTTCGGATCGAAATTCGGAATGGCCAACGTGGGGTTCGTCGTGGTCGTGGTGGTCGAGGTTGTCACGTGCTTCTTCTTGCCCGACGACGTCGAGGTGGTCGCCTTAGGCAAGGTTGTGGTCGTCACGGCGACGAACGGCGGCTGAGGAGTCTGAAGCTGCTCGTTCGGCGGCGGGTTCGTTGGCTTCAACAGTTGCGTGCCGAAGATGCCGACGAGCAACTGTTGCGTCGTGGGCTGTTGGACGTAGAGCACGTCACCGAGTGACGCGTTGACCGCTGAGTACGTTGGCAACGTGTACGTCTGGATGGCGTTGGCGTTGAGGCCGTGAAAGCGAACGGCGAGACCGATGAGCTCGTTCAGACTGAAGTTGCTGTCGAGCGTGACGCCCTGGGGGATCGCCGAGAGGAACTTGTTGATCGTCAGCGGGTTGTAGAGCTTCTTCGCCTCGTCGACCATCGCGCGGAGGAAGGCGTTCTGACGATCGATACGACCGAAGTCGCTGGTGCCGTCATAGGACCAACCTTCACTCACGAGATCGCTGTAGAGCTGACCCGACGAAAGCTTTGACCAGTGCAGAGGAATTATCCCGTTCCCGCTTGTGTTGTAGTAGTAGTGGCGGCTGCGCGTGACCGCGAGCGCTGGAAAACCCTTGATGAGTTGGCACCCGGCGTGTCGGATCCACAGACCCGATTCCGGGTCGAACGCGGGGTACGGAAAGTCCAGGTAGACCCCGCCGAGAGCGTCGGCGGCGTTGATAAGTCCCGCGAAACTCACCACGATCGTCTGGTTGATGGGAATGCCAAAATTGGCCGTGATGGTCTGAGCGAGGAGGGAGGGACCGTTGCCGAAGTTCACGTTGATGCGATTGAACTGACCGTAGAGCGACTGGTTGGCGAGCAGCGTCACGACCGTGTCACGAGGGATCGAGATCAAGGAGATGGAACCGGCGTTGGGGTCGACGTGGATGATCTTCACGACGTCGCTTCGCTGTCCCGACACCGAGCCCGTGGAGGCGCCCGTCTGAGCCGCGACGGCCCCGGTCAGTCCGGCACGAGAGTCAGACCCGATCATCAGAATGTTGAAGGGCTTTCCCGTGATGGGCTTCACTTCGTGCGCGACGTTGATCTTGGGTATCGCGTTGAACTTGTAGGTCGCGTAGTAATAACTCCCACCGATGACGCCCGCGATGATGACGATGAGGGCGACGCCAGAGAAGATGAGTCGCCGGCGAAGACGATGGGGTCGCTTCACTCGCGTCTTACCTTTAGCGCCACCGCGCTGGTCGACGGCGTCACCGAGTTCCATCAAGCGGTGTTGATTGGCGATTGTCTCTTTGGAGCGAGCGCGGCGATCCGAGTTAGGCGCTCCAGGATCGCCATCCTGTCCTCTAGGCATTAGTCGAGTTTATCGCTTCAGATCGCGCGAATTCGATCAGGCGGACGTGGCGCGAAACGTCTCGTATCCGTCGCGCTCGAGCGTCACGGCGAGTTCGGGACCACCGGTAGCGACGACGCGACCACCACTCATGACGTGGATCATCGTGGGCGTGAGTTCGAGCAGCAGACGGCGAAAGTGGGTGATGGCGAGAACGCCACAGTTCCACTCGGTGGTCGCGGCGGTCAGTCTCTTCGCGACCGCGTCCAGGGCGTCGACGTCGAGCCCGGAGTCAATCTCATCGAGGAGCGCGAACTTGGGCTGCAGGACGCCGAGCTGAACCATCTCCGCACGCTTGCGCTCTCCCCCGGAGAGGTCCACGTTGACGAAGCGATCGAGCAGCTCGGGCGCCAGTTCAATGCGTTTGGCTTCTTCGAGCATCCGCGCGCGCAGCGTCGCGGGGTCCGCGCCCGCCGCCTCGAGCAGGTCGAAGGACCGAACGCCCGGGATCTCAAAGGGCTGTTGAAGGACGAGCATCAGGCCTTGGCGCGCTCGGTCGGTGGGCGACAAGCCCAAGAGTTCGACGCCGTCAATCGTCACCGATCCATCGAGCACGTGGTAGCCCGGGTGACCCGTGAGGGCGTGGGCCAAGGTCGACTTGCCCGATCCGTTCGGACCCATGATGGCGTGGACTTCGCCCGAGTGCATGATGAGGTCGAGGCCCTTCAGGACTTCCTTACCCGAGACCTCGACGCGCAGTCCTTCAATCTTCAGTTCGGAACTCACGGGAGTGATACCTCCAGGCGTCCGTTGTTGTTCTGGACGTCGTAGTGACCCACCGGCTTCGTCGCGGGCAGCGTCATCGCGGCGCCGTCACTGAGACGGAACATGGCGCCGTGACGCGCGCACTCGATCTCAGCCGTTTCGACGTCGACTTCACCTTCGGACAGACTGAACTCCTCGTGGCTGCAGCGGTCGTCCAAGACGTAGACCGTCTCGTCGATGCGTACGGCGACAAGGGTTCGGCCGTCGACGCGAAGTTGACGAGGGATCCCCGTCTCGAAATCGTCGAGCGCACCGATGTCGATCGACGTCACGAGATCACTCCCGCGACGCTCGCGAGCACCGAGGCGACGTCGCTTTCGACCAACTCGGCCAGTTCGCTCGGCAGCGCCGAGAGCATCTCGTAGAAGAATCCTTGGATCAAGAGACGCTGCGCGTCGTCGCGACTGACGCCACGCGACTCGAGGTACCAACGTTGCAGTTCGTCAAGGGGGCCAACGCTCGACGCGTGCGCGCACATGACGTCGTTCTCTCGGATGTCCAAGTTCGGCACGCTGTCCGCGTGCGCGTTCGGCGAGAGCAGGAGGTTGTGATTGGTCTGGCGCGCGTCGGTGCGCTTCGCGCCCTTTTCGATCTCGATCAACCCCGTGTACACCGAACGAGAGTGATCGGCGACGGCGCCCTTCGACAGCAACGTCGACGTCGTGCGTGGCGCCACGTGGAACTGGCGCGTTCGAAAGTCGTGGACCTGCTCACCCGATCCGAGAAACGTCGTGCGCAGCTCGTTGGACGCGCCGGCGCCGAGCATCTCCGCGTCGTTGCGTGAGCGGTCGTAGTGGGCACCGAGACCCACGACGGCCTGGTGCAGCCGCGCGTCGCGCGAGAGGAATCCCGTCGTACGCGCCACGTGCCACGCGGTCGCGTCGAGCCGCTGGTACGTGATCAGCTGCAACGACGCGTTGTCGTCCAGCTGGTATTCGCTCACCGGCACGACGAGCGCGTCGCGCCCACCTTCGAAGTACTCGACCACGGTGACGCTGGCACCGCGACCAACGACGATCTGCGTGCGGGGAAAGGACGCCCCGGCCGTCGACTCGTTCAGCACGACCACCGGCTCGGCGACGTTCACGCCCGCGGCGACGCGTATAACCGTCGTGCCTGGTGCCAACGCCGCGTTCAACAGCGCGAACGTGTCGCCCTCGTAGCGGCGCAGCAGTGATTCACCAGCGAGGGACTCGTTTGATCCGTCGATCTCGACGGTGACGCCCTCGACGACGTCGCCGGTACTGACACAGAACCCGTCCACGACGCGAATGACGAGGCCCGCTCGCTGACATAGTTGCGTCGCGAAAGCCGAGTCCGGCGTGCTCTTTGGCGCGCTCGGCACCGCAAAGCGCTCGAGGTCGAGGTCGCCGAGCGGCGCGTAGCGCCAGACCTCGTCGCTCGTCGTCGGCAGGCCCGTCGCCTCGAAGACTGACCAGGCCAGACGTCGAGTGGCCGCGTCGGGCCGGTCGGCAATAAACGTGGAGGCTGAGTCAGCGAAGGTAGTCATAAGGAATGAGGACTCAGGCAGTGTACCGGGCGCCGAGAAGCCTCCGGCGCACGACGACCTAGGCTGAACCATCGTTCGAAAGGATTGTGTGGACTTCTCCTCGCCGGTCATCACGCTCGACGTGCAGGGACACGTCGCCACGCTCTGGCTCGATCGACCTGAGGCGCGTAACGCACTCGGGAGTGCCTTTTGGCACGATCTCCCCCTCGCCGCGGCGGCACTCACGAACGAGTCCGTCGTTCGGGTGCTGATCATCGCCGCGAAGGGTCCCCACTTCACGGTCGGACTCGACCTCAAGGAGTTCGGCGGGGGCTTCCTGTCCGACGACGCGCGATCGTCAACGGCGTCGGCGAACGCGAGGTCTTACGAATCGATTCGCCGAATGCAACAGGCCGTCACGTCCATCGCGGACCTGCCGATCCCGGTGATCGCGGCGGTCCACGGCTACTGCATCGGCGGAGGCGTCGACCTCATCAGTGCGTGCGACGTGCGGCTCGCGTCGAGCGACGCCGTGTTCTCCGTACGCGAAGCGAAAGTCGCCATCGTCGCCGATCTCGGCACCCTGCAACGTTTGCCGCGCATTGTGAGTGCCGGTCACGTCGCCGAGCTGGCCTTCACGGGCAAGGACATCGACGCCGCGCGCGCGTCGGTGATCGGCCTCGTCAACGCCGTGCACGGGGTATCGAGTGACGACGTGATCCTCGCAGCGCACGAGCTCGCGAGCGAGATCGCCGCGAACTCCCCCGTCGCCGTCCGAGGCACCAAAGCGGTCCTGGCCGCGAACGACGGCCGCAGTGTCGCGGAGGGACTCGACTTCGTCGCTCGCTGGAACACGATGTACCTGCACAGCAACGACCTCAAAGAGGCCATGACCGCGTTCGTCGAGCGACGACCACCGGTCTTTACCGGCGACTAACGGCGCCGGCGCTTCTTCTTCTTTCGATTCTTCTCCGCTTGCTTCTCGAGTTGTTGGCGACGTTCTTCGAGGAGCTCCGCCGCCACGGCGTTCACGATGTCACTCGCGGAATCCAAGATCTCGCGGCGATCCTCGATGGGCACGTTCGAACTCGGTGCCGGCTCGACGGGCTGGTCCACCAGGGTGCCGTGTGACCATCCGACGTCGACGAATCGACGCTCGTACGTGAGACAGTTCTCCGGGCACGACCACGGCTGGTCGGGCGCGTTGCCGAGCACGCAGAAACGCGCCACTTCGCCCGACGTGTACGTTCGGCTTTGAAAGTGCTTGCACTCTTCGCGCATACCCATAGAAGGACTATTTTACGCACTCGGCGTATGCTCCACACTTATGGGCGGGCTACGTCTCGATCAACGGATGCTCACCAAGAATGAGCTTACGGACGCGTCCCACGTCGCGAGTAGGGCATTCTTCAACGACCCCTTCTTCCGCTTCCTCTCACCGGACGATCGACTTCGCGACCGGGGTCTCACGCTCTTCTTTCGAGCCAACCTTGCGCACGCAGGCCCGTGGGCGCGGTTGGTGACCGTTCGAGATGACGCTGACGAGATCGTCGGACTCTCGCTCTGGCTGCCAACGAGTCGCTACCCACAGTCGGCGACAACGCAGCTCGCCCAAATCCCGGGCACCCTTCGAGCGCTCTACCGGCGCCCCCGTGCCCTCGTCGACGGGACGAAGTACCTCAACGCGATCGCCACGTCCCATCCCAAGGAACTGCACTGGTACCTCTACCTGCTCGTGGCCGATCCCACCATCCAGCGACGTGGGGTCGGCACCATGCTCATGGAACACGGGCTCACCGAAACCGACGCGGAGGGCGTCGGGGGCTATTTGGAGACGCAGAACGAGGACAACCTCGCGTACTACCGACGCTTTGGCTACGAACTGCGTGCCACGCTACGGCCGGTCATCGGTGGCCCACCGCTCTTCACGATGTGGCGACAACCTCGTTAGCCGATCGAGCCTTCCATCTGGAGTTCAATAAGACGCGACCATTCGACGGCGTACTCCATGGGCAGGGTGCGCGTCACCGGCTCGATGAAACCGTTGACGATCATGCCCATGGCTTGGCTCTCCGTGAGCCCACGACTCATGAGGTAGAAGAGCTGGTCGTCGCCGATCTTCGACACCGTGGCCTCGTGGCCGATCGACGCGTCTTGTTCGCCGACCTCCATGTAAGGCCTCGTCTCCGAGATCGACTTCTCGTCGAGGATCAACGCGTCACAGCGCACGAAGCTCTTGGCGCCGGTGGCGCCTTCTTCGACTTTCACGAGTCCCCGGTACGCGG
Organism: Acidimicrobiales bacterium; assembly: GCA_035949355.1. Classification (GTDB taxonomy): domain Bacteria; phylum Actinomycetota; class Acidimicrobiia; order Acidimicrobiales; family RAAP-2; genus RAAP-2. The sequence continues at coordinate 8,018 of DASZIH010000012.1, read as the reverse complement.
TCAGGCCGCCGTCCTTGGAGATGGACTTCGAGATGATCGTCGACGTGGTCTCGGGGGCGCAGTGCACCATCTTCGCGCCCGCGTCTTGGACCTGACCGGGTCCGGCGTAGGCCACGGAGAGCACTTCGCCCGAGGCCTTGGGCCCCATGAGGTACACCGAGGGGTACTTCATCGTCAAGCGCGAACCGATGTTGCCGTCGATCCATTCGACGTGTGCTTCGGCCTCCGCGCGAGCGCGCTTGGTCACCAAGTTGTACACGTTGTTGGACCAGTTCTGGATCGTCGTGTACGTGATGCGCGCTCCTTCGAGGGCGACCAGCTCGACGACGGCCGAGTGCAACGAGTCCGTCGAGTAGACGGGAGCCGAGCAGCCTTCGACGTAGTGGACCTGTGAACCGACGTCGGCGATGATGAGGGTCCGCTCGAACTGACCCATGTTCTCAGTGTTGATGCGGAAGTAGGCCTGCAGGGGCTGGTCGACCTTGACGCCCGGTGGCACGTAGATGAACGAGCCACCGCTCCACACGGCGGAGTTGAGCGCGGCGAACTTGTTGTCGTTGGGAGGGATGATGGTCCCGAAGTACTTGCGAACGAGTTCGGGGTACTCGCGCACCGCCGTGTCCATGTCGCAAAAGAGCACGCCGAGGCGCTCTAAGTCCTCACGATTGCGGTGAAAGACGACCTCTGATTCGTACTGGGCGGTGACGCCGGCGAGGTACTTGCGCTCAGCCTCGGGGATCCCTAGCTTTTCGTAGGTGTTCTTGATCGCGTCGGGCAGGTCTTCCCACGTGTTCACCTGGTGGTCGGTGGGCTTCACGTAGTAGTAGATGTCGTTGAAGTCCAGGTCGGGCATGCGATCGGCGAACCACGGCAACATGGGCTTCTTCTCGAAGCGCTTCAAAGCGTCCAAGCGGAACTTGAGCATCCAGGGATCCTCGTTCTTCATCGCGGACATCTCACGCACGATCGACTCGTTGAGACCCTTCTTAGGCTTGAAGACGGGTAACTGGTCGTCCGACCAGCCCAATTGGTAACGGCTGAAGTCCAAGTTGTCAATCGCCATTGCGCTCCTTTGGGATAATCCCTACGTCCATAGTACTTACTCATCGGGTCGCTCTGACCCCAATTACTGGCAATGTAGTGATGTGCTGAACCCTCCCACCGTGCCCCAACGACCTCACTCCATCACTCGCCACGGCGACACGAGGATCGACCCCTATTACTGGCTGATGGACCGTGAGAACGAGGAGGTCGTGCGTCACCTCGAAGCCGAGAACGCCTACCTCGCACAGGAACTGGCTCCCCTCAAGCCTTTGGAGGACGAACTCTTCGAAGAGATTAAGAATCGTATCGAAGAGACCGACATCTCGGTACCAGTACGCAAGGGTGCCTGGTGGTACTTCGAGCGCACGCGCGAAGGGCTCAGCTACCCGATCAGCGCTCGCGTGCCGGCGAGCGACGACCACCTCACGCCGCCGGTGATCGATGCCGCCACGACGCTCGCCGGTGAGCAGGTCATTCTCGACGAGAACCTCGAAGCCGGCGGCAGTGAGTACTTCTCGGTGGGCATCCTCGCGCTCAGTCCCGACGATGACTGGGTCGCCGTGGGCACCGACTTCGAGGGCAACGAACACCACCACGTCACGGTTCGCCCTTTGGCCGGTCAGGCTCCCGTCGACGACGCGCTCGACGAGGTCTCCTACGGTTTCGCGTGGGCCAACGACAGTCGCCACTTCTTCTACACCCGTGTCGACGAGGCGATGCGCCCGTGGCAGCTCTGGCGACACGAGCTCGGCACCGGCGCCGCCAGCGACGTACTCGTCTACCAAGAGGATGACCCGCAGTACATCGTCGGTGTCGGGCGCAGTCGCGACGACGCGACGATCGTGGTGATGATGAACTCGTCGATGACGAGCGAGGTGCGCTACCTCGACGCCAACGATCCCACGGGGCCACTCGAGCTACTCGAAGGACGCCGTCACGGGGTCGAGTACGCGGTCGAACACTTCACTGACGGACAGGGCCGCGGCTGGTGGCTGAAGATGACCAACGAAGGCGCGACTGACTTTCGCCTCCTCGCGCGACTCGTCAGCGGGGATGAATGGCGCGAGATCATTCCCGAGCGCGCGGGCTGTCGCCTCGACGGCGTCGACGCCTTCCAGTCGTTCTTGGCGCTCAGCGAGCGTGAGAACGGCTGCGCGGCCGTACGACTCGTCGCGACGCTGAGCGGCGACGATCCCTTCGGCGAGGGCCTGATCGTCCGCTCCTCGCTCGTTGACGGCGGGGTCTTTCCGAACACCGTCGCGATCTCGTCGAACCCGAACTACGACACCACGCAACTTCGTGTGCTCATCACGTCACTCACGACGCCGCGGCTCATCGCCGACGTGGTCGTCGAGAGCGGCGAGGTCATCGTTCGAAAGCAGCAACAAGTGCTCGGCGGCTACGACGAGTCGAGGTACGTCACCGGCCGACTTTGGGTGCGCGCGAGTGATGACGTCGAGATACCGGTCTCGGTGGTCGCACGACGCGACGTCGTGCACGTGCGAGATGACGGTTCCCTCGTCGCGAAGGGCCCCTCGCCGATGGTGTTGTACGGCTACGGCAGTTACGAGATCTCGATCGACCCGGCGTTCTCGTCGATACTCCTCTCGCTGCTCGATCGAGGCGTGGTGTTCGCGGTCGCGCACGTGCGCGGCGGCGGCGAGATGGGACGCTCCTGGTACGAGATGGGCCGATTGGCGCAGAAACCGACGACCTTCAGCGACTTCGTGGCCGTTGCTCGCTGGCTCGTCAGTGAAGGCTGGACGACGCAAGAGCAACTCGGCGCTCGAGGCGCATCGGCGGGCGGACTCCTGATGGGGGCCGTGATGAACTCTGACCCGGAACTCTTTCGCGCCGTCGTCGCCGAGGTCCCCTTCGTCGACGTCGTCACGACGATGCTCGACGAGTCGCTCCCCCTCACCGCGGGTGAGTGGGAGGAGTGGGGAAATCCCGACGCGAGCGCCACGAGTTATCGCACCATGAAGGGCTACTCCCCTTACGACAACGTTCGCTCGCACGTCGACGGCGACGCGGTGGTCTATCCCCACCTCTTCGCGTCGGGAGGTCTCAACGACTCGCGTGTCGGGTTCTGGGAGCCGGCCAAGTGGGTCCTCGCCCTGCGCGACGCGAACCGCGCGAATCACGTGGTGTTGAAGATGGAGCTGGGCGCGGGCCACAGTGGCGTCTCCGGGCGCTACGACGCGTGGCGTGACGAGGCTCAGGTGCTCGCGTGGCTCTTGAACGAGATCGCCCCTACGACGTCGACGTAGGCCTCACCGCGTCAAAGACCAGGATCAAGGTCGCCGGCCTCGGTGTCGGGAACGTCACGGGTCGACCGTCGACGCTCACGGCGGCGTTGGTCGGCGAACCGATCGTGATCCGCGAGTTACCCGTCATCGTCAGAAGCTCCGTGCGCCCTTTGGCGACGGTGCCCTGCCACTCCAACGTGCTCGAGGGACCCATGGCGTAGACGGCCCACGTCGCACCCAGTGATCCGGTGACCAACACTCGATACTTCGACGCCGGTACGTGGTAGATAGCGACGTCGCCACTGACCGACGTCGCCACGAACGACGTGGGGAACGTGACCACGGGCGTCGTCGTGGTGGTCGCGGCGGGTGGACTGAGCGTCGTCGTGGTGAGCGAACCGGTGCCACTCGGTGGGGTCTTCGAATTGTGGTCGGCGTAGTACGCGATCAACGCGGCGACGATCAAGACCGCAAGGATGAGCAAGCCCAATCGTCGCGACACGATGGAGCTCGTCGAGCGATGTGATGATCGCGAGAGGAACCAGTCGTCATTGTGGCGAACGCGCGAGGCGGCGAACTCCTCGTCTCCGGACGGCGCGTCGTTGAACACGTAGCGCCGCTCGGGATCGAGTCGGGGACGCTCCACCGGCGGTCGAACGAGTGGCTCACCCTCGGCGTCAATGAGTCGAAAGCCCTTCGACGGGGCGTAGGGCGACGGCGGCGGCGCGACGAGGCGACGTTCCAGGGGCTTCGAGGACTCGCGTGACTCGTCGCGTCGGAGCTTACGAAAACGAAGTGCGGCCACGACCAACACTAGGAGAACGATGACGAGGGCCGCGATTTTCAGTGCGAGGTTCATGCTCGCCACTCGTCGATGTGGTTCACCTCGCTCACGCAGGTCACATCACGAAGGGTACTGGTCTCTCCGACTAGGCCAAAACTCGGTAGCCGCCGCGGTAGTAGATGAGTGGATTGCCCGGCTCCGTCGACGCGAAGTCGAGTTCCGCCACGACGATGTCGTGATCGCCGTGATTGGTCACTTCACGGATCGTTCCTTCGAGGAAGGCCAGCGAACCTTCGAGAAAGGGTGAACCGTTGGGTGCCGGAAACCACTTCACCTCGGCGAACTTGTCCGTACCGGTGGCGGCAAAGACGCGGGCAAGCGGTTCCTGGTCGTCCTTCAAGATATTGACGCCGACGACCCCCACCTCGCGAATGCGCTGCCAGGAGGACGACGCGGTGGACGCGGCGAAGAACACGAGCGCCGAGTCAACGGAGAGTGAGCCGAAGGTCTGGCAGGTGAAGCCCCGTGGACCGTCACTCGCCACGCCAGTGATTACGACGACGCCGGTCGCGTAGTGTCCGAACACCTCTTTTCGGTGCGCCGTGTCGTAAGAGTTCACGGCGCCAGGCTACCGGCCTGCGGTTCAATGTTTAGCGTTCGCTTGGCCCCGACGAACGACGCTTCGATCGATCACAACGTGGGCGACGACGCGCCCGCCAAGACGTAGGTTCGCGTCCTTCGCGTGATCAGCCCGTCGCGTTCGAGACCCTCGAGCACGACGTCACCACGGACCCGGTCGGCGCCGTCGAGCACCGTGTCCAGCTCCTCGCGCGAACGCGGTCCGTCACGAAGCGCGTTGAGTACCCGACCGCGCAATTGGCGATTCGAACCTTCGAAGCGCGGTTGGGCACGTGAGACGCCGGCGCTGAGTGGCGCGGGGTCGTCGCCCCCGCTTTGACGCCAGGCGCAGTGCGCCAACACGGGGCACTCCCCGCATCGAGGTGTTGAGCGACAGAACTGTGCTCCGAGATCGAGCATGGCTTGATTGAAGGTGGCCGCGTCGGTGCGTGGGAGGACGTCCGCGGCGAGTGCCCTCGCCTCACTCGGTCGAAGTCGTCGGTTGGCGAGCGCGCGCGCGAGCACGCGCCCCACGTTGGTGTCGAGCACCGCGACGTGTTCGCCGAACGCGAACGACGCCACCGCCGCCGCGGTGTACTCACCAACACCGGGCAGTGACCTCAACGCCTTGACGCCGCTCGGCACGGCACCGCCGAACTCATCACGAAGGACGCGCGCCGTATCGTGCAACGACTTCGCGCGCCGGTGGTACCCGAGACCACGCCACGCGCCAAGGACCTCGGCGAGGGACGCGTCCGCGCACGAACGCGCTGTGGGAAAGCGCGCCATGAATCTCGTCCACGGTTCGATCACGCGCGACGTCTGGGTCTGTTGGAGCATGACCTCGCTCACGAGGACGGCCCAGGCGCTCTCGTGCCCTATCCAGGGCAGGGGTCGGGAGATCTTGGGCGCGACACGACGAAGCGCGCGTCGAAACGCGGCGTAGTCGTTACGCCCAGACGTCGTCACCGTAGGGGCGCCGACGCGCGGGGGCGTACGCGCGTTTCCACACCATGACCTTTCGACGGAAGTAACACACCTCGAGGCCCTCTTGATTGAAGCCCTTGGTCTCGACGAGTACGACGCCGCGGTCTTCCTTCGACTTCGACGGCGTCACGTCGAGCACGCGCGTCTCGGCGTAGATCGTGTCGCCGTGAAACGTCGGGTAACGATGGATCAGCGATTCAACTTCCAGATTCGCGATCGCGGCGCCCGACACGTCCGGCACGCTCATGCCGAGGACGAGGGAGTAGACGAGGTTGCCGACCACGACGTTCTTCTTGTGCACGGTCTCGTTCTCCGCGAACCACGCGTTCGTGTGCAATGGATGGTGGTTCATCGTGAGCATGCAGAAGAGGTGGTCATCCGCTTCAGTGACCGTCTTACCGGGCCAGTGCTTGTAGACGTCACCGACCTCGAAGTCCTCGAGATGGCGACCAAAGGGGCGATCGTAGGTGGTCATCGCTCTGCTCTCCCTCGCCTGTCGACGCGCCTCGTTGACTTACTCTTCGACGACGAGCTCGCGCGCTGGGCGTGTGGTGAACGACACCAGGCCCCCTGGCAACGTCTCACCGTCGATGACCATGCGCCACGTGAAGCGACCACCCGCCGCGAGGGGAATCGGTCCGAAGTTGACGGCGATGGGCACGTCGACGGGCGTCCCGACGGGAACGTCCTCGGGCGCCGAGGCGGCGAAGTCACCGCGCACTTCGATGATCTGAGAACCTTCAGGCGTATCGAAGCGAACCTGTTGTCCGTCGGCGTCTTCGAGGAAGAGCTCCCAGTGGTGCGACGAGTTGAATTCGTGCGAGTCCACGGCGACCTTGATCGCGACGGCTGACGGCGTGGGGTCCGGACCGGTGATGGACCAGCCGCCACCGAGGATGTACAACTTGCCGTCGGCCACTTGCGCGGAGTCGGCGAGGATCATTGTTATATTCACTCGGCCAGCCTACGCGGACGCCGATAAGAAGAACCTGTAAATTTCACCTATGTCTACGCCCGTGCTTGACCTTGACGTCGCCGCTGCCCTCATCGATCAAGGAGACGTCGTCGTGACGGGAGCGTTTCGAGAACTCGCGAAGCGCGGGGGTGTCGACGCCAACGAGACGCTCGCTTACGACCTCGCGCACGCGGCGAGTGCTCTCGCTATCGCACGGTCGTGTCTCACCTACGCCGCCAAGGGCGACGTCGAAGCCCACCTCGTCGCCGCGTTCTTGGCGATCGTCTTCTCGGATCTCGCCACACGCTCGCTCGGGCGTGAAGAGTCCTGGGGCGTCGAGGCGAACTGGTTCGCGCCGTTCCAATCGTTCGTCGCGACCTACCGCGATCCCACGTTCCTCTCCACGCTCGCCGAGACGCCGGGACCTCGTCATCTGGACGAGGACTTCGCGATGGTGGCCGACCTCTTTCACCGTTTCGCCGAAGAACAGGTCCGTCCCCACGCCGAGCACGTGCATCGCGCGAACGCGGACATCCCCGAGTCCATCATCACGGGGCTGAGTGAACTCGGAGGCTTCGGCCTTTCCATTCCCGAAGCCTTCGGCGGCTTCTCGACCGGGGGTGAGTCGGAGTACGTGGGCATGCTCGTCGCCACCGAGGAGCTCTCCTGGGGCAGTCTCGGGGTCGGCGGCTCTCTCATCACGCGACCCGAGATCCTCACGCGCGCGCTGCTGCGCGGCGGCACCGAACAACAACAAGCACACTGGCTCCCCCGGCTCGCCAGCGCTGAGACGCTCTGCGCCATCGCCGTCACGGAGCCGGACTTCGGCTCGGACGTGGCGGGGATAACCACCAGCGCGACCCAGACTGCTGGCGGGTGGTTGATCAACGGCGCGAAGACGTGGTGCACGTTCGCCGCCCGAGCAGAGGTACTCGTGTTGCTCGCGCGCACCGACCCCGACCGCACCTTGGCCCATCGGGGCCTCTCACTCTTTCTCGTGGAGAAACCTCGCGGCGACAGTCACGGCTTTCTCTTCAACCAAGACGCGACGAGCGACGGGCGTGCCGACGGTGACGGTCGCTTCGAGGGACGGCCGATCGACACGATCGGGTATCGCGGCATGCACTCCTACGAACTCAGCTTCGACAACTGGTTCGTACCCGACGAGAACCTCGTCGGCGGCGAGGCCGGACTCGGCCAAGGTTTCTACTACCAGATGGCTGGCTTCGAGAACGGACGGTTGCAGACCGCGGCGCGCGCCGTGGGCGTCATGCAAGCCGCCTACGACGCTGCTCTCGAGTACGCGCGAGCACGGGTCGTCTTCGGTGAGGCGGTTTTGAACTTCGAACTCACCCGCACGAAGCTCGCCACGATGGCGGCC
>DASZIH010000011.1:0-8873 GCA_035949355.1 Acidimicrobiales bacterium | reverse complement strand
GAAGCCGATGCAGTAGTCGGTGCCGGGTAAGTCGTTGTCGAGCGTCTTCGGAACGCCAACGACGGGCGCGTCTCGTTCGGCGAGCCAACTCGAGATCCGGTGCGTCCCGTCGCCACCGATGGCGACCAGGGTGTCGAGGTGCTCTTCGATGGCGGCGAGTACGCACTCGCGGCCGCCCGCGGGCTTGTCGAGATTGAATCGGGCCGTCCCGAGCAGCGTGCCGCCTTGGCCTATGACGCCGCGAAGTTCATCGGCGCTAAGCGCTTTTCCTTGAAAATCGCCCACAAGGCCGGCCCAGCCGTTCGCGATGCCAATGACCTCGTGCCCGTCTCGGAGGGCCATTTCGCCGATGGCGCGAATGGCGGCGTTGAGTCCGGGCGCGTCTCCTCCGGCAGTTAGAACACCGATTCGCATGAAACTCCCTCACCAGACCCGCCGTCAGTCTAGAAGCGCGAAGTGCTGAATTTTGGCGAAGGCCCGACTGGAGCGAAGCGAAGGAAGAAGTGGCGTCGCGTCGTCGGGCGACGGCGATATTTACGCCTTCGCCAACTGGGTAATCCGAAGGTTAAATCTGTGACAAATGTGTGCGCATTAGGCATATTTCCGGGAGACGGCGAAAATTCCTTTGGTAGTACGGAGGCATGCACAACACGCTTTTGCTGGCCATCGTGGTGACGGTCGCCCTCGCCTTTGACTTCACCAATGGTTTCCACGACACGGCCAACGCGGTCGCCCCGACCATCGCGACGGGCGCGCTGAAGCCCCGCACCGCCGTCGCGCTCAGCTCGCTGTTCAATCTCGTCGGCGCGTTCCTCTCGCTCAAGGTCGCCGCCACCATCGCGAGCGCTCTCGTGGCGCAGAATCTCGTGACGTTACCCGTCATCTTCGCGGGGCTGATTGGCGCCATTGCGTGGAACGTGACGACGTGGTACTTCGCGATTCCCTCAAGCTCGAGCCACGCGCTCATCGGTGGCGTCATCGGTGCGATGTTGGTACTGGCGGGGGGCCACGCGGTACTCTGGGGCGGTCTGATCTCGAAAGTCATCATTCCCGCGGGCCTCGCGCCCCTGGTCGCCCTCGTCGCTGCCGGCGTCGCCGTCTTCTTCGCGAGGCGTTTGACCGCCAAGGTTGACCGCGACACGTCGACGTGGGGTTTTCGCGTGGGTCAGATCGGATCGTCATCGTTGCTCTCCATCGCGCACGGCACCAACGACGCGCAAAAGACGATGGGTGTCGTCACGTTGGCCCTCATCGCCAACGGCACGCTGTCGTCGAACTCCTCGACGCCCGCCTGGGTCGTCGTCAGTTGCGCGATCGCGATCGCCATGGGTACGTTCTTCGGGGGATGGCGCATCATCCGCACCATGGGTCACGGCTTCACTCAGTTGACCCCCCAACAGGGCTTCGCCGCGCAGATCGCCTCGTCGGCGGTCATCTTGACGTCGTCGCACATGGGGCTTCCCCTCTCGACGACGCACGTCGCCACGGGTTCAATCGTCGGTGTCGGAGCCGCGACACCCAACCAGCGCGTTCGTTGGCGCTTGGCTGGTGACGTCGCCATGGCCTGGGTCATCACCCTGCCCGCCGCGGGGCTCTTCGGTGCCTTCTCGTACTACGTCGCCCACCTCATCGGCGGCACGTTCGGCGTCGCGGTCCTGGCTCTCGTCGCCGCCGGGTACGTGGCGATCTTGATGAAGCGCTCACGCCGCCACGCCGTCAACGCCACGAACGTGAACGACCTCTGGGGAGCGCCGATCGTGCCCATCGACGCATCTCCTGTCGTCGCGGCGTAAGTCCACTCGACGTTTCCTTACACCGTGATCGCCTCTTCTCTCATCGACTGGTCGTTGCTGGGCCACGTCGTCCTCGTCGCCGTGATCGCGGGCGTGGGCGTCGTCATCACGTTCTCGATCGGACTCGCGGCACTCTCCTTCGCGCGTGACACGAAACGACCTTCGTACGCTCGACTCCTTGGCGTCGTCCTCGCCGTCGTGACGACGGGCGCACTTGCGTGGGCCCTCTGGTGGGGCTTCGAACTGATAACCAAGAAGTCGTAACCCGCCGACGAAGGCGGCGAGAAGAGTCCCGGGGTTAGACGAGCGCCTCTTCGCGCACGATCTCCGTACGAGTGAAGAGGATCGTCAGCACGAAGCTGAAGACCAGCGCGACGATGACGCCCAAGTTGGCGTAGGCCCAGTGACCGCTCTTGCCACCGAGACCGAAGGGCTTCAACAGGTAGCCCTGCCACGTGAGCCACGAGGCGTAGTTGTTGGTGACGAGTCCCCAGCCGAGAACGCTCGACACAATCGTCGCCGCGATCGGCACGACGCGCAGGTCCCCGTAACGTCCGGACGGCTTAAAAAGATCGACGTCGACGTAGTTCTTCTTGCGAAGGAGAAGGTCGCCTAAGAAGACCCCGGCCCACGCGGCGATCAAGACACCGACGGTGATGAGGAAGCCTTCGAACTGGTTCAAGAAGTTCTGCTTGCCAAAGACGATATAGATGGTGCCGATCAACATGATGACGCCGTCGACACCGGCCGCGGCGTAACGCGGAATCTTCAGTCCCGCTGACAGCAGGGCGAGCCCTGAGGAGTAGATGTCCAAGACGGCGCCGCCGACGAGGCCCAGAATGGCCACGATGACGAAGGGCACGAGGAACCACGTCGGCAACAGCGTCGCGAGCGCGCCTACGGGGTCGGCCCCGACGGCGGTCGCGAGTGACGACGACGATCCCGCCAAGAGCAGACCGAAGGCGATGAGCACGAGCGGCGCCACGGATCCACCGAAAGTGGTCCACCACACGACGCCGCGCGACGACGCACTACGCGGAAGGTAGCGCGAGTAATCGGCCGCGACGTTGACCCAGCCAAGACCGAATCCCGTCATGACGAAGACCAGCGCGCCGATGGTCAGTTGAAAGGACCCGCTGTGCACGTGGCTTACGACGTGCCAGCTGATGTGCTTCACGGTGAGAGCGATGAAGACGATCGTGAGGATTCCGGTGATGACCGTGATGATCGCCTGCATACGCATGATGAGGTCGAAGCCCATCACGCCGCCGCCGATAATAAGTGCGGCGATGATCAGCATGGCGACCACCTTCAGCCCGTCGCCACCACCCCAACCGAGACGCACGAAGACGGTGTTGGTCGCGAGCACGGCGATGACGGTGAGGGCGGTCTCCCACCCGACACAAAGCAACCACGAGATGGCCGACGGGAGACGGTTGCCCCGTACGCCGTAGGCGGCACGCGAGAGGACCATCGTGGGTGCGGAGCCGCGCTTGCCTGCGGTGGCGATGACGCCGCAGAGCCAGAAACTCAAGACGGTGCCGATGACGGCGACGACGAGGGCTTGGATGAAGGAGATGCCGAAGCCTAGGACGTACGAGCCGTAGCCCAGACCGAGGACCGAGACGTTCGCGCCGAACCAGGGCCAGAAGAGGTCACGGGGACTTCCCTTGCGCTCGTTCTCGGCGATGACGTTGATGCCGTTTTCTTCGATTCGAAGCACGCCGGAAGATCCCGTGCCCATTCGCTCAGCTACGTCGTCGCTCACGGTGCCTCCTCGCGACAGCCTTGTGCTTCGCTGGCATTGATTGTAGGCAGTCGTGAGAGTTCGCCGAACCGCTTCACGTCCGATCGTTCGTTAGAAGTTTCACGACCTGCCCTCTAGGGTGTTGGACTATGAGTGACGCGCCGCGCCTCTTCTGTCTCGACACCGTCTTGATCGACGTGGTGCTCAAGGTCTCGACGCTGCCCCAGCGTGCGGGTGACGCGCTCGCGAGCGAGAAACTCGTCACGACCGGTGGGGGATTCAACGCGATGAGTGCCGCCGCGCGTCATCACATGGCCGTCGTCTACGCGGGCCGTCTCGGCGAAGGTCCCTTCTCCGAACTCGCCGCCACGACGCTCGACCACGAACACATCGCGGCGCCGGTTACGCGCAACGAAGACCTCGACACGGGAATCTGCGTCGTGTTACTCGAGCCCGACGGTGAACGATCCTTCGTGACGTCGCCCGGCGCCGAAGCGACGCTTCGCGCGGCCGACCTGGACGCGCTCGGGGTAGGCGCGGACGACTACGTCTTGGTGTCGGGGTACAACGTGATGTACCCGGAACTTGGGGCGACGGTGCTCGCTTGGATCGCGAGTCTTCCCCTCGCGACGAAGGTTGTCTTCGACCCCGCGACGCGAATGGTCGATATTCCGAAGCCGAACCTCGAGGCGATGGTCGAGCGCGCGAATTGGCTGCTGTGCAACATCGCTGAAGCGTCGACTCTGACCGGTCGTGACGACGCAGCCGAGGCGGCGACGTCGTTGGCATCGAGGAACGACACCCTCGACGTGCTGGTTCGAAGCGGAGCGCACGGGTGCGCCGTAGCGCTCAATCATCAAGACGCCGTCGTGGTTCCCGGCTTTTCGACGACGGTGGTGGACACGAACGGTGCCGGAGACGTCCACAACGGCGTCTTCGTCGCCGAGCTCGCCAGCGGACACGATCCACTCGACGCCGCGCGATGGGCCAACGCCGCCGCCGCGATGGCGATCAGCAAGTTGGGGCCGGCCACCGGACCGCGACGAGACGAAGTCGAAGCTTGGATCACCCAGTCGACGGAGTGAAGCGTTCACGGCGTGTCAGACGACGAGATCTCACGTCGACGGGCTAGCGGCCTCAACGGCCGCCAGGTTGCGAGGGTAGTGACACGCCACTTGACGCCCGGGGACTATCGTCAAAAGCTCCGGCTTTTCTACTCGACAGAGATCGGTCGCGACGGGACAACGTGGATGGAAGGGGCAGCCACTCGGACGGTCCGCGGGGTCTGGCACGTCGCCCGTGATGATGATGCGCTCACGACGCGGCGCGTCCGTGTCGTTCAGCTCAGGCACCACGGATAAGAGAGCTTCGGTGTACGGATGCAGCGGAGTCTCGTAGAGCGACCCGACGTCGCCGAACTCGACGAACTCGCCGAGGTACATCACGCCCACGCGGTCCGACACGTGGCGAACGACGCCGAGGTCGTGGGCGATGAAGACGTAGGTGAGGTTGAACTCTTCTTGCAGATCGGCCATCAGGTTGAGTACTTGTGCCTGGATCGAGACGTCGAGGGCGCTCACGGGTTCGTCGGCGATGACCAACGTGGGATTGAGCGAGAGAGACCGCGCGATGCCGATTCGTTGGCGCTGGCCGCCCGAGAACTCGTGAGGGTAGCGGTTGATGGCCGCGGCGTCGAGCCCAACGGTCGAGAAGAGCTCACGAACCCGTGCGTCGATCTCACTCGACGTGCCGAGATGGTTGATGCGCATTGGCTCGGCGACGATGTCACCCACGGTGCGCCGCGGGTTGAGAGACGCGTACGGGTCTTGGAACACCAACTGGAACTTTCGTCGGTACGGTCGAAGTCGTCGACGTGACAGTCCCGTGAGCGTGGTGCCCTCGAAGATGACGGAGCCTGACGTGACCGGAGAGAGCTGGACGAGACAACGCGCCAAGGTCGACTTGCCGCAGCCCGATTCACCGACGATCCCCAAGGTCTCGCCGCGACGTACCTCGAGTGAGACGCCGTTGACGGCGTGCGAGACCACGCGCGTGCCAATCTTCTTGCCTCGCGAGGAGAACGTCTTCACCACGTCGGTGGCCTGGAGGACGACTTCGTCGCTCACGAGTGCTCCTCAACGGCGCTACGAATCGTCACGCGTTGCTCATCGGTCAGCCAGCACGCGTCGACGTGTTCGACCGTGCCGTGCAGGGGTGGACGCTGCGCGCACTGATCCATGACGTAGTCGCAACGTGGCGCGAACGCACAACCGGGAGGCAAGTTCAGCGGCGATACGGCGTTGCCTCGAATGGTGCGAAGGCGTTCGTGCTTCGCGTCGAGCCGCGGTACGGCGTCGAGGAGTCCCCACGTGTAGGGGTGTCGAGGGCGTCGCACGAGGTCGAGTTCCGGGGCGATCTCCACGGGGCGTCCCGCGTACATGACGACGACTCGGTGCGCCATCTCGGCGATGACGCCCATGTCGTGCGTGATGATGACGATGGATGAGTCGTAGGTGTCCTGGAGCGTCAGCATCAGATCGAGGATCTGGGCCTGGGTCGTGACGTCGAGGGCCGTCGTTGGCTCGTCGGCGATCAGGAGCCGCGGGTTGCACGACAGTGCCATCGCGATGACGACGCGCTGACGCATACCGCCCGAGAACTCGTGTGGGTAGCGATCCACCCGGGACTTGGGGTCCGGGATACCGACTTGACCGAGGAGCTCGATGGCGCGTTGGCGCGCGGCGGCCTTGGGTAGGTGCAGGTGCTGGCGGATCTGTTCGACGAGTTGCCAGCCCACGGTGTACACGGGCGTCAACGCGGTCATCGGGTCCTGGAAGATCATGCCGATCGACCCACCGCGGATCGGCTGCAGCTCTTTGTCGCTGAGTCCGAGGATCTCGCGGCCCTCGAAGAGGACACTGCCGGAGATGGTTACGTTCTTCTCTCGAACGAGGCCGAGCATCGAGTAGATGGCCACGCTCTTGCCCGATCCCGACTCGCCGACGATGCCGACGATCTCCTTCTGACCGACGTCGAAGGACAGTCCGTCCACCGCGCGCAGCGCGCCTTGTCGCGTGGCGAAAGAGACCGTCAGGTCTCGTACTTGGAGGAGGGGCACGTCAGGCAAGGCGCACTCTCGGATCGAGGTAGGCGTAGAGCACGTCGACGACCGCGTTCGCCAACACCACGAAGAAGGCGCCGTACATGACGCACCCCATGATCACCGGAAGGTCCAGGTTCTGCAGCGACGTGTAGGTGAGCATGCCCACGCCCGGGAGTCCAAAGACCACTTCGGTGAGGAGTGCCGCGCCGCCGATCAAGGCGCCGAAATCCAGGCCGAACAAGGACACGATCGAGATCAATGAGCATCGAAGTGCGTGGCGAAACAGGATTCTTCGTTCGGAGAGACCTTTGGCGCGCGCGGTACGCACGTAATCCTCGTTGAGTGCGTTCACCAGTTCAGCGCGCAAGACGCGCGCGTAGATCCCGGCGTACAGCGCGGCCAACGTCAGCCACGGGAAGAGGAGATGGAGGAACCACTCGCCGGGACTCGTCGTGAACGACACGTAGCCCGGGGGCGGCACCCAGGCGAAGATCGACGAGTGGAACTTGCTCTGCGTCAAGAGGTTCATCACCTCCCCGAGCCAGTACGCGGGAACGGAGACGGCCGCAATCCCGATGAACATGATGAACGGGTCGATGAACTTGCCCTGGTTGGCGGCCGCGACGACCCCGCCCAACACCCCAACGATCATCCAGATGACTGCGGCCCCGATGACGAGCGACAGCGTAATGGGGGCCGCTTGGGTGATCTGGGGTACGACGCGCACGCCGATGTTCACGTAGGACGTGAGGTCTTGTTTGAAGAAGAGGTGTTCCATCATCAGCCAGTAACGAATGGGCAACGGTCGATTGAGCCCGAACTCGCGCGCGACGTGGGCGAGTACCTGGGCTGAGGCGCTGCGTCCGGCGATACGCGCAGCCGGGTCGACACCGGGCGTGGCGAAGAAGATGAGAAAAACCGACACGCTGATGGCGAAGAGCACGAGCACTGCCGACGCGAATCGGCGAACTATGAAGTAGAACATCTAGATCGACCCACGCAGTTTTGCTTTGGGGTCAAACGCGTCGCGGAAACCGTCACCCAGGACGTTGAGCGCGCCCGCGGTGATGACGATCATGATGCCCGGCGCCATGGCGACCCAGGGGCGCGTGTAGAGCAGGTCGAGTCCGTCGTTGATGATGGTGCCCCAACTGGCGGCGGGGGGTTGGACGCCAATGGAGAGGAACGACAGCGCGGACTCCGTGAGCATGTTGAACGCCACCATCAGCGGGAAGAACACGATGATGCTCGGCATGACGTTCGGAAGTATCTCCTTACGCAGAATGTGAAAGTCCGAGGCGCCCGCACCGATGGCGGCTTGGATGAACTCGCGTTCTTTCAGCGACATGACGAGCCCGCGGATCGGCCGTCCGACGTACGGTACGAAGACCGCGGCGATGATCAGGATCGGTAAGACGAGTGATCCGGCCTGGATGTGGATGAAGGCGATGTTGAGTCCGCTCGTGAGCAGCACCACCGACAACGAGATGGCGAGCAAGTAGATCGGAAAGGCCCACACGATGTCGAAGAGTCGTGAGATCAGCCAGTCGACGGCGCCGCCGAAGTAGCCCGAGACGAGCCCGAGCACGGCCGCGATCACGCAACAGATGAGGGCGGAGATGAAGCCGATGTACAGACTGGTGCGCCCGCCGTAGAGCAAGCGCGCGAAGACGTCGCGGCCCTGTGAGTCGGCGCCGAGAAAATACGTGGAGAAGTGCCAGGTCGGGCCGATGGGCGTCACGCCCAGGCCGAGGCCTTGGGTGTTGGCTTGAAGGACGTTGACCGTCTTATTGCCCAGTCGAATCGTTCCGTTCAGGTTTGAGGTGAAGGGATTCTCGTGCGCGAAGTGGTGGGCGTAGACGGGCGCCAACAGACACGCCGTCACGATGAGGACGAGCAGCGCGAACGCCGCCATCGCCGCCTTGTTGCGTCGCAGTTGGCGAAGCGACGACCGCCAGGGGCTCTCAGGTCCCCTGGCGGAAGTCGTTCCGTTTTCGACTAGTTCAATGACGCTGTGTTCGTTCGTGCCTACTACTTCACCCAAAGTTGGTCCACGTACATGTAGAACTGCTTGGAGAACTGGTAGTTGCCGGTGCCCTTCGAGACGAAGTCCGTCAGTTTGGGGTTGAACAGCGGCACCCACGGCGCGTCCGTGGTCATGATCTGCTGGTCGATGGATCCCCAGATGCTGTTGGCCTGTGTCGGGTTCGTCAGTTCCAGGGCCTCAGCC
>DASZIH010000010.1:0-52636 GCA_035949355.1 Acidimicrobiales bacterium | reverse complement strand
GGTTAGGCAGGGGCCTGCAAAGCCCCGTACTCCGGTTCGAATCCGGACGCCGCCTCCAATGGACCTATCGCGAGGATCCCCGTTCGCGTCGTCCCTCAGTTGGGCGTCGCGAACGGGGATCCTCGTCCAAGTTCCGTGATTCCTCTCTACTCACGCAGCTTTGACAATCTTCACCGAGTCAGCGTCAGCAGCCTGAACTATTCCCTGTTGCGTCTGAAGCTCCTTGACACGCGCCTCTGACTTCATGTGGATTCGTCGTGCTACGCAGATTGGAACCACCGCGATGGCAACGCCGAGTATCGCAAATGTGATGTTTAAGAGTGTGATCATCATGTTTGTTCTGTCGGCCCGAATTTCGTGCTGACTTTTCTCCTTTACACCTTTCTACGGGACATTGGTTTTGGAACGGTTATGGAAGTGTCATCGCTTGAATAAATTGATGATGCTTTCCGCTTCGCACCAATGAAGTTCACGCGTCTCTTAGGGAAAATTAATTCGAACGCGAGGTGCGCGCTCATTATGCTGACTCAGTGACAACTGCTCGAATCCTGGTCGTCGATGACGAGAGTCCGTTGCGAAGTTTGGTCCGTCCGTATCTCGAAGCCGAGGGCTACGAGGTGCTGGAGGCATCGAACGGACCGCAGGCAGTGGAGATTGTTCGAGACGAAACTATCCACTTGGCGATCGTCGACGTCATGTTGCCGGGATTCGACGGAATCGAAGTCGTGAAGCGAATCCGCGAGACGTCGGGCATGCCGGTAATCCTCCTCACCGCTCGTCGCGAAGAAGGCGAAAGAGTTGCCGGATTGCGACTCGGAGCGGATGACTACGTGACAAAGCCGTTTTCCGTTCCCGAACTCGTGGCTCGCGTGTCGGCACAGCTGCGACGAAGTGGGTGGGCCACTGGGGCCCTCGACGAACGTGTCGTCATTGGAGACATTGAGATCGATCCGACGTCGCGAAAGGTCTGGGTCGACGGCGTTGCGGCGGAGCTGACGAGGCGAGAGTTCGATCTCCTCCTTGCCCTCACGCGACGACCGAATCGGGTGATCAGCCGGTCGGATCTTTTGAACGAGGCGTGGCCCACCACCTTCGTGAACGAAAAGACGGTTGACGTGCACGTCGCGGGACTGCGACGAAAGCTTGGTCCCTCACTCGACGTCACCTCCATTCGAGGTGTTGGCTATCGGTTGGAGACACAGTGAAGCGACCTCGATTCATCAGGGTTCGATCCGTCGTCGTCGCCGTAGGCGTCGCGAGCACGGTCATTGCACTGGTGGTCGCGCTCTTGATCGTTGGGACGGTTGGGGCAAGCCGTAATCGACAGAGTCAACAGAAAGAGAACGAGGCGGTAGCGCGCGTTATCGCCAATCAAATCGAATCGGAACCGCGTTCGGCTCCTCCGTGGGCCTTTCGCAAACTACTAGTGGTCGAGGGTCAACGATTGACGATCACGACGCCCTCGGGCACGGTGACGTTGGGTGCGAGGCTCGTGCCAGGAGCGCCGTTCCTAGTGGTGAGCGTGCCGATTCCCGGTGGCACCGTTGAGATCGCGAGCCCTATCGACACCGGGTTGGATCCCCCGATTGAGTTAGTGACGGTGACCCTCGCCGTACTGCTCGCCGTGCTCGCGAGCGTCATGACGGCGAATCGTCTCGTCAGTCGACGCATACGCCGGCGCATCGACGATACGGTTTCGGCGGCCGAGCGCGTTTCGTTGGGAGACTTCACGGTTCGCGTGGGCGGTGAAGGACCGGAACCTTTCGCGAGGCTGGGGAGCGCCTTTGACGTGATGGCGACTCGACTTGAGGCCTCGGACCGAGAGCAACGAGAGTTCTTGGCGGACCTGGCACACGAGATCGCGACCCCCGTCCAAGCGCTCTCTGGATTCTCGCAGGCGGTCATCGACGGAGTTATCTCGAGGGAGTCCGCCGAGTCAGCGATCATCAGTCAGACGTCGCGACTGTCTGATCTTCTTGACAATCTCTCGCAGTTGCGGGGTCTTGACGTTCCTCTTGACGGCGACTTCAAGGACGTCGATGTGGATGAACTGTGTGAATCGCTCTACAGCGAATTCGGCCCCGTTGCAGACGAGTCTGGCGTCCGGTTCTTCTTTCGCCGGGGCCACGTTGTTGTCCGGTCCGATAAGAAGTTGGTGGAGTCAGTACTTCGTAATTTCCTGACGAACGCCTTTCGCTACACGCCGAGCGGCGAGCGTGTCATGATTCAGTCGAAGATTGTCAATGATCGAGTCTTCATAACCGTGTCGGACACGGGTCCGGGCATCGCGCCCGAGCACCACCAACGAATCTTTGACCGTTTCTATCGAACGGCGGAATCGCGTGATCGAGTCACGGGCGGATCCGGCCTCGGTCTGACGATTGCGCGGAGCGCGGCCCGCTCGCTCGGGGGACACATAGAACTCGATAGCGCCCTCGGCGAGGGAAGCACGTTTCGATTGGTACTTCCGCTGCATCCGAGTCGCCCTGGTCGATCCGAAGCGCCCGAAGCGCCCGACCGGCTTCAGTGAAGTGCGCGTCTCGTTGTTGACGCAATAATGGAGACATGGGAAAGATCTTCGACGGCATCAGTGAGAATCTTGGCGCTTGGCTCAACAACCAGCCCGTGTTCTTCGTGGCGTCAGCGCCGTTGGCCGCCGATGGTCTTGTCAACTGCTCGCCGAAAGGCAATCGAAACGAGTTCGCCGTCCTCGGTCCCCGTCAAGTGGCGTACCTCGACCAAACCGGCAGCGGCGTCGAGACGATCGCGCACCTCAAAGAGAACGGGCGAATCGTCGTCATGTTCTGCGCCTTTGAGGGACCACCGCGGATCGTGCGACTCCACGGTGTCGGCCGGGCGGTGCTGAGAGATGACGTCGAGTTCGACGAGTTCGCTCGCCACTTCCCTGGAGCACCCGCCGTTGGCGTTCGCTCCATAGTGGTGGTCGAGGTCAATCGGATCGCTGACTCGTGCGGGTACGGCGTGCCCTTCATGTCCTTTGACGAACATCGACCCACGATGGACCAGTGGTCGAACCGAAAGGGCGCAGAGGGAATACGTGACTATTGGTCGGAGAAGAATCGTCGCAGCATCGACGACCTCGAGGGTCTCGATCTTCTGACCTGAGGCGTGCTCTCGGAAACGAACGTCGTGTTCGGCGCTGCGTTCCCCCACGATACGTCAGTTCAGCTGAACGAGGCCGGTCTGGTACGCCATGACGACGAGCTGAGTTCGGTCTCGGGCGTCGAGTTTGGAGAGTACCCGACTGACGTGTGTCTTCACGGTGGCGACACTCATGTGCAACAGTTCCGCGATCTCGGCGTTCGAGTGACCCTGAGCGATGGACACCATGACCTCGCGCTCGCGCTCCGTGAGCGTGTCGAGTTGTCTTGTGGTCACGGGTGTAATGCTCGGACGACTTGCGAACTCCGCGATGAGCCGCTTCGTGACGCTCGGCGCGAGCAGCGCCTCGCCCGCGGCGATCACCCGAATGGCGTTCAGTAACTCTTCCGGAGGCGTGTCCTTCAACAAGAAACCGCTCGCACCAGAACGTAGTGCTTCGTAGACGTACTCGTCGAGATCGAAGGTCGTGAGCATCAAGACGCGCGTGGAACGCCCTGACGGAGATTCGCTGATCAGTCGCGTTGCTTCGAGGCCGTCCATCACGGGCATGCGAACGTCCATCAGTACGACGTCGGGCCGTAACGTCGCCACCAGCCGCACGGCCTCGTCGCCGTTGCTTGCGAGCCCTACGACCTCGAGGTCCTCCGCGGAGTTGACGAGGACCTCAAAGCCGGCCCGAACCAACGCCTGATCGTCGACGATCACCACGTGAATCGTCACGAGGCTCCTCGGCTGGAGAGACGCGCCGAGACTCGAAACCCGCCGTCGGGCTCTCTCGACGCGCTCAGGGTCCCGTCGAAAGCGAGTGCCCGCTCGGTCATGCCGACAATGCCGTGACCCACGTTCGAGTCGAGGTTCTCCGGTTCGACAAGTGGGTGCGCAGAACGGTCTTCGCCGACCACGGCCTCGTTCGTCACCTCGATCACGACCTCATCCTCTGGGAAGGCCAGTCGCACGGTCGCTCGGGCGTCGCGAGCGTGCTTGACGACGTTGGTGAGTGCCTCTTGGACGATCCGGTAGATCGACAGTTGCAGTCCCTCGGGTAACGGCGGGACCTCGCCCTCGATCGCCAAGTCAACACGAACGCCCGCCGCGCGAACGCCGTTGATCAACGTGGCGAGGTCTCTCAGTGTGGGTGCCGGCGCTAGTTCCGCCGCACCACCGTCGCGGCGGCGCAGGACGCCGAGCACCCGTCGTAGTTCCTCGAGGGCGGAGCGACTCGTACTCTCGACCGCGAGCAGAGCCTTGCGGGCTTCGTCGGGCTGTTCGTTCATTACGTGACGGCCAACGCCCGATTGAATGGCGATGACGCTGAGACTGTGCGCTAACACGTCGTGCAGCTCGCGGGCGATCTCGAGACGCTCCTCGATGATGGAGCGTCTCGCCCCTTCGATCGCGCGTCGTTGGCGTTCTTCGCTCTGTTCGACGAGGCCGCTGAGGTAGACGCGCCTCGTTCGGATGCTGTCAGCGATGAACCACAGGGCGATCAATAACAAGACGTTGGCGCTGGCGTTTCCCTCACCTCGCCCGTCGAGGACGCTGACCAAGATCGAAACTCCCACCAACGCAACAACCACGACGAGAGCCTGCAAGGAGTGACGCCGCGAGGACGTCGTGGTCACGGTGTAGAGCGGCAGCGCGATGAAGGGAACCGGGGGAAGTGAGTGACCGAGCATCGTGACGATGACGACGGCGCTCGTGGTTAACGCCAGCACCGGCAACGGCCACCTTCTCCGAAAGGCTATGGGCATCGAGGCGATCAGGTAGAGGGGAAGGAGAAGCCACATTGAATCGGCGAACGTGACGTGGCGGTCGAATTGGGGCGAGTAGTAAAGGTGTCCGACGACGGCGCCAGTCAACAACATCGTGATCACTACGTCGAGGCGCACCCACTGCTTCGTCGAAAGTCGAGCGAGCCAGGGTGGTCGTTGAAGTTCGTCCGAGGACGAAGGTACAGTCACGTTCTGACGCTACTGACTAGCCGCGCAAAGCGCATTCATCGCGAGTCGCGAATGCCTGTACAACTTTGGGATGACCCGCGAGCGCCGCGCTCGTTCGAAGACTGCAACTTTTGAATGAGTGAGAAATGGACTCGCGGCTGACGATTTCTGCTGCGCAGTACAGGAGACTTGACTTCGTACAACCACCTCAACAGTGCGTTGAGCTGTCTACTCGAGGTCAGGAGATGTCGACGTGATTGAAGTGCGCGGCGTGACGAAGCGGTATAAGGAGAAGGTGGCGGTCAAGGACCTGAGCTTCGAAGTGAAGCAGGGCGTCGTGACGGGATTCCTCGGACCGAATGGCTCTGGAAAATCGACGACGATGCGAATGATCGTCGGTCTCGACGCGCCGAACGAAGGTTCGGCCACCATCAACGGTAAGTCGTACGCCGATCTCGGCGTTCCGCTGCGTGAAGTCGGCGCGCTCTTGGAAGCGAAGGCCATCCACCCCGGGCGTAGTGCGTTCAATCACCTCTGGTATCTGGCCCAGTCCAACGACCTCCCGCGCTCGCGCGTCGACGCCGTGCTCGACATGGTGGGCCTCGCCGACGTCGCGCGCAAGCGAGCCGGAAAGTTCTCGTTGGGTATGGGCCAGCGTCTCGGCATCGCCGCCGCACTCTTAGGCGATCCCGGCGTCTTGCTCTTCGACGAGCCAATCAACGGTCTTGACCCCGAGGGCATCCTGTGGGTTCGCAACCTCTTGAAGGGCCTCGCGAGCGAAGGTCGCACCGTGTTCGTCTCGAGTCACTTGATGAGCGAGATGGCCCTCACGGCTGACTACTTGGTCGTGATCGGTCGCGGTGAGTTGATCTCGAGCGGCTCGGTATCGGACTTCATAGACGAGAGTTCCGGTCAGTTCGTTCGCGTCCGCTCTCCCCAGGCGGATCAACTTACGGCGTTGCTCACCAGTTACGACGCGGTAGTGGTGCGAGAGGACGACGGCGCCCTCGCCGTGAGCAAGCTCTCGGCCGAAGCCATTGGCACTCACGCGGGTGACGCGGGTATTCGCCTATTCGAGCTGTCACCGCAGAGAGCGTCATTAGAAGAGGCTTTCATGGAACTCACGCGCGACAGCGTCGAGTTTCACGGTCACGGCACGCAGCCCGCCTCGAACGATTCAGACCTCGTCGCCCAGTCCGCCTCCAGTGGAAAGTAGAACCACCATGTCCCTCACCTTGACACCCTCGGTACCAAGTACACGGCCGCGCCTTCGCACGACGAACCTCCTGCGGTCCGAATGGACCAAGATGCGAAGCGTTCGGTCCACGATGTGGACGCTGGTCGCCATGATCGTCGTCGTTCTCGGAATCTCCGTTATTGGCTGCTTGGCGATATCCAACAACTGGACGACGATGTCGCTGGGCGATCGACTTACCTTCGATCCCACGGGATTCTCCTTGAAGGGCATCTTGTTCAGTCAGCTGATCATCGGTGTGCTCGGGGTGCTCATCATGAGCGCCGAGTACGGCACCGGAACGATTCGCGCCACGCTCACGGCGATTCCGAACCGACCACGAGTGCTCGTAGTGAAAGCCCTCGTCTTCGCCGCCGTCTCGCTCGTCGTCGGTGAGATTCTCTCCTTCGGTGCGTTCTTCGTCGGTCAAGCACTCCTGCGTAGTCCCGCTCCTCACGCCACGTTGTCCCAGCCCGAAGTCCTTCGCGCCGTCGTGGGCGGGGGACTCGTGATCATGGTGCTCGGTCTGTTCGCCCTCGGCCTCGCCACCATCATCCGCCACTCCGCGGGGGCAATCACGAGTTACGTGGGTGCGATCCTGGTCGTTCCGATCATCATTGAGACGTTGCCGTCGTCGATCGGCCACTCGCTCATGCGTTTCATGCCCGTTCAGATCACGAACGTGATGACCGCGACGAGTCCGTTGGACGTTTCCCGGACCGCCTTTAGCCCTTGGGTCGGTTTTGCGCTGCTCTGTGGGTACGCAGCGATAGCGCTCGTCATCGCCGGTGTCATGATGGTGCGACGCGACGCGTAGAGGTGGACGCCGCACCATCATCGCAACTGACGACCTCGGTGCCACGTCGACGTCTACCGGCGTTTGACGGTCTTCGCTTCCTTCGGAGCCTTGCGCGTTTTCGAGGTCGGCATCGAATGAACGTCGTCGAAACCTCGCTTGATCATCGAAGGCACGTCGTCTCCGGGCACTGCGGGTGAGAAGAGGAAGCCCTGTCCCAGGTCGCAGTGCAACTCGCGCAAGCGACTGAATTGCGACGGCGTCTCGATGCCTTCAGCGAGCATCGTCATGTCGAGTTTGTTGCCCAATGAGACGATCGCTTCGAGGAGTGCGTCGTTGTACGAGCTCTCTGAATGCGGACTCACGAAGTATTGGTCGATCTTGATGACACGCGGACGGAGCCGGACGAGGTACGAGAGCGACGAATACCCGGTGCCGAAGTCGTCCAGCGCTATCGCGACACCGAGGCGACTGAGTCGATCGACGATGTTCATCGTCTCGGCAGTGTCAAAGAGAGTCACGCTCTCGGTGATTTCAATGATGAGCCGCTCGGGATCGAGACCGTTCGTTCGAAGGATGCTTTCGATCAATGAGAACAGGTTCGGATCTTGAAACTGGCGAGCGGACAAGTTGACGGTGACGAAAGGACGCGGAGAGCCCTTGCGAGCTGCCTTCCATCCCGACGCCGCGGATACCGCTTCGTTCAGTGCGAACGCGCCCAATTCGAGGATCAGTTCACTCTGCTCGGCGAGGGGAATGAACACGTTCGGAGGCACCCAGCCACGCTCGGCGTGGTGCCAACGCATGAGCGCTTCGAAACCGACGATCTCGCTCGTCGCGAGGTCGATGACCGGCTGGTAGTGCATGGCGAGTTGGTCAGTCTGTAGGGCGTGGCGCAACTCCTGGACCAACGTGAATCGCCCCATCACCTCTTGATGCATTCGTGGCGTGAACACGACGAATCGGCCCTTTCCGCCGTGCTTCGCTTCGTAGAGAGCCACGTCGGCGTTCTGGATGAGGTCGTTGGGATTCGCGCTCGCGGCGTCCCATATCGCCACGCCGATGCTCGCGTGCTGTCCGAAACGAACGTCGTCGAAGGAAAAGGGCTGATTCAAGACGTCGAGGAGCCGTAGCGCGACGTCCTCCGCCTGTGACGCTGATTCGAGTCCCTCCGCGAGGTACAAGAACTCGTCTCCGCCGAAACGTCCAAGGGTGTCAGTCGCGCGAGTGACGCTTTCGAAGCGTCGCGCGATCTGGACGAGCAGTTCGTCGCCCACCAGATGACCGTGCGAGTCGTTGACGGCACTGAAGTCGTCGAGGTCCAGTAACAACACCGCCCCGAAACCTCCTTGACGCTCAGTCCTCGAGTGCGCTTGGACGAGGCGGTCCTCGAAAAGCACGCGATTCGCGAGTCCCGTAAGTGGGTCGTGCAGTGCCTGGTGGGTGAGTTGCTCAGCGAGGGCGCGCTCCTCGGTGATCTCACGTTCGGACGAGACGAAGTAGATGGTCTTTCCAGTGGCGTCGCGGGCGGGGGACCGAGAGACCTCCGAGATGATGAGTCGACCATCTTTTCGCAAGTAGCGCTTCACGTATCGAAGTTGTTCGGCCTCGTTGGCGTTGAGTCGGTCGATCGTGTCTTCGGTGACACCCACGTCAGGAGGGTAGGTGAAGTGGACAGAGTTACGCCCTACGAGTTCCTCCTTCGGATACCCCACCATGCGGCAGAAGGCGTCGTTCACCGCAATCGCCCGATCGTCAAGGTCGCTGAAGACCATTGGCGCCATGTTGCTCTCGAACGCGAGACGGAAGCGCTGTTCGGACTCGCGTTGCAGTGCTGCGTTTTCAGCGAGTCGCACCGCGTCGCGAAGTCGACCGATCCCGTACCCCAAGGAGTTAGCCAACTCGCTCAGGAGTGAGATCTCTTCGGGGCCGAAGGCGCCTTCTTCATTCGAAAAAATGGTGAGTGCACCGATCGCCTTGTCGCCGATCTTGAGCGGAAACGCGCAGACCGTCCGAAATCCGTACTCCTCGGCTCGGAGCTTGCCGGCGGCGGGCCAGTTCGACTGGCGAATGTCGGCGATGACCTGGACCGTTCCCGTGGTGATGGCGGTCCCGGTGGGGCCGAGCCCGCCGCCGGTATCGTCCCACGTCACGTGGACTTCGTCGAGGTAATCGGCTCGTCCGCCCACTCCAGCGGGATGCACGATGGTGTCATCGTCATTGATGAGGCCAACCCATGACAGCAGAAATTCGCCGCTCGTGACGATGGTCTGACACATCTCATCTATGAGTGAGACCTCGTCGGTCGCGCTGACGAGGACCTGATTTCCATTCGACAACGTGCGGAGGGCTCTCGATAAATGCATACGTTCCGTCACGTCGCGCGCGTTGACGATGATTCCCTTGATCGCCGAATCGTCGAGACAGTTCGTCAAGACGCATTCCAAGAACGTCCACTCGCCGAACGCGTTGATGAACCGCGCGATGATGGGTTCGCCGTCCGCGGTCCCGTTCACGGTATCGGTGAAGGTCTTGAAAGCGAGGTCGTAGTCATCGGGGTGGATGTGCGCGAAGCCGTCGCCGCCCAATCGAGTCGTCGGGTCGTAGCCACTCGAGCTGGCGTTGGCTGGATTCGCGTAGAGGACCCGCGCCTGTTCGTCGATGACGACGATGAGGTCACTGGAGTTGGCCAACAGCTGGCGGAACCACTGTTCAGACTCCGACAGGGTCTGCTCGGCGACCTGGAGGGCGTCGTTGGCGACCGTGAGTCCTTCGAGGGCGACCTCGGTCCGATGCACGGAACGAAGGTGCACGAGTCCGAATTCGACCTCCTTCACGATCTGTTGCAGTCCGGCAACAGTCGTTTCATCGAAAGCAAACGGCGCTTCATCGAACACGACGATGATCACGTCGCGCTGCGCGGTGTCCAAGGGCAGCACGATCGATGACCCCATGTTGAACGTCGCGGCGCGCGCACGGTAGGACTCGTCCCACGAATGGCTCGTGAGGTCGTCCACCACTTGCATCGTGTCGGTACGACGGAAGGTTCGATCAGTGCTCGAGGGAACCCTGGTCGAATCCCACCACGGAATGAGTTGCGCCGCTCCGTACTCCGTGGCGCCCGCGGCAAAACTCATTTCGAGAGGCTGACCTTCTTCAAACGACGCTGGGCCGATGCACGCCAACTTGAACCCGCCAAGGCCGACGAGCATCTCGCAGAGCTGGGCCAGACACTCGTCTTCATCCTTCGACGTGATGACGATTCGATTCGTTTCGGCGACCAGTTTAAGGATTCTTCGACTCTTTATCCGAGGCGTCACGTCGTAGAAGGTAGAGATCACCCCCATCTCTCCCGTGCTGAGAGGAACTTGGGCGGTGCTCGTGATGACCCAGTGCCGCTTCTGGCGCGCGTAGGCGACGCCCATGACCACGTCGAAGCACGGCTTGCCAGTCTTGAGAGTCACCTGGGCCGGCTGGTCTTCATAGGGGAAGTCGGAGCCGTCCTCGCGCCAAGTGTCAAACGAAGCGTCGTTGGTCGGTCGAGCGAGGAGTTCCGTCCGGGGTACGCCCATGATCGATACGGCCTGATCGTTAAAGTCGATGACTTCACCAGCAGCATTACGCAACACGATGCCAATGGGAACCGAACGAAGGACGGGATCGCTGTTTAACAATGACAACAGGGGACCTTGAACTTCACCCCCGTCGAGCGTGCTGTTGCTCAATTCACCTCGCTGATTCGCGCAATAAGTTGAAGAGTAACACTTTCGGATATTCAAATTGGCTGTCGCCGTGCTCTGATCAGCAATTTTCCGACAACGTGTCTAGAACTATCGACGTCCGTGCCGGGTGCTTGAGCGGGCGTGGCGGCGAATGAGAAGTTGAGTGACGACGACTCGCCGGTCACGAACGTTTATCTCACCACGCATGACCACGCGCCCGAGTCGAGTCTCAAGAGTGAACCAACAAGAAATCATTTCGACACTCACTTCGAGTTGCTGCGTACAAATCAGCGTTGAATTGGCACGTGTTACACGAGACTGGAAGAGTAGAGGGGTGGCGAAGAAATATCTCCAAGTGCCCGAGCTGATCCTTGGCTTTGACACTGAGACCACGGGACTTAGCGTCTTGAGTGAGCGCGCCATCTCGTACGGATTCTGCGCCTATCGATTCGGCGTTCCCCAATGGTCAGAGCACTACTTTGTCATTCCCGATCGGCCGATCAGCCCCGGCGCGCAGCGAGTTCACGGCCTGAGCATGGAAGATCTCGAAGGTAAGCGCGCCAGTGAGGCTGTGTACAACGTGGAGGCGGGATTGACTCGTGCCATCAAGATCCTTCACGACTTCTACGAGCGCGGTGCGTACGTCGTCGGTTCCAACGTCGGTCGCTTCGACCTCGAGATGTTGCGACGAAGCTCCATGTCAGTTCTCAGTAACGCCCTCGATGACGCCTACTTTGATATCTCGCTCCTTCGCATCATTGACGTGGTCGAGCACGACCTCGCCATTGAGCCGAGTCGAGAACTGCGACCCCGTAGGGGTCTTCCCTATCTTTGCGATCACTACGGTGTGACACCCGGGGGGCACGACGCCCTTGGCGACGCGAGGGCTTCCGTCGAGGTCTTCATGGAACAAGTCATGTTCAACAACGCCGGTCAAGCCTCGCTCTCACTTCCAACCGAAGGTGATGAGTTTTTTGTGACGATCTAAAGCTTTCGGATCCTCGGGTTCGTATTCTGCACCACGAACGTCGGTGGTAGGCTGGTATCCCACGGGGCCGTTGGCGCAGTCTGGTAGCGCACTTGCATGACACGCAAGGGGTCACAGGTTCAAGTCCTGTACGGCCCACCAGAAAGATTCCCTTATTAGAGGCAGTGGCTTCAGAACAATCCACACATCCATACGGCAGTTGGCGTCTCTTGGTGTCGGCCCTCGATGACGTCATCTTTTGGAGAGGTGGGATCAATATCCACCGCGACAGTTCGAAAGGTATGCCTCTTTCGTAATCTGATTACAGAATCCCCTGTGTTACTGTTCGTTCTTTTCTACCGAACGCTGTAGATCGAGGGGGAGTGGTGCGCGGTCTACGTCGTCATCTCTCCGTGGTGGTTGGTGCCACCCTCGTCCTTGGAACGGTGATGCTCGCAACGCCAGGTTCTGCCCTTGGCCCTCGCCTGTCCCCGTCGCACGAGACGGTGGTTCCGCACGTCGGGGGTACAGGGAGTATCACTGGCACCGTGACCGGTGATACCTCGCAATGGGGCATCTGCGTCGATGTGTACGCGTCAATCGGGGGACCGGTGGTTTCGAGCGCCGTGAGTTATCCGCCGGCGGGCACGGGCACGTACACCATTCCGTACCTTGCTCCGGGGAACTATTTCGTCCTCTTTTCAAACTGCGATGGCGATCGAAATCAGGGCGCCGAGGACTATGGAGTCCCCTACGGTAACTACGCCTACCAGTACTACAACGGCACATCGTCTGGTACGCCTGTCGCTGTGGACGCCACCGCCATAGTTGTCACGACCGGCAACACTCCAAATATCAACGCGGCAATGGTCCTAGGCGGCGCCATCACGGCGCAGGCCAGTTACGAGAATCAGGTGCTGAGCCAGGTCTGTGTCAATCTGTACCTCAACGGGGTCGCAATTCCGTGGCAGTTCAGTACCCTGAGTGCAGGTGCGTTCATCACTGGACTTCCCGTCGGGAACTATACGGTCTCATTCTCGGCCGGATGCGGTGACACAACTGACTGGCCGACCATCTACTACGTGAGCGGGACGACCAGCACGCCGAACGCAGGTAACGCGACGCCCGTCGCCGTCTCCGCTGGCAACACGACTTCGCTCGACGGCGTCTATCCGCTGGCCTCATCAATCTCCGGGTCGGTCACCAACAACGCAGGCGCCGCACTTTCCGGTATCTGTGTGCAGGCGTTGGGCGTCGAAGGCGACGTGGCATCAACTACCACCGCGTCCAATGGGACGTACTCATTGACGGGGCTCTACATGGATCTGTACACGGTCGAGTTCTATCCCGGGTCCTTGTGCGGAAACACGGCCAACTACGTGGGCGAGTACTACAACGGGACTACGTTGGGAACACTTGTAAAGGGTGACGCCACCAAAGTCTCGGTTGGCATGGAAACCAACAACGTCGTCAACGCCACCATGGTTCTCGGCGGAACGATCGCTGGTGTAGTGACAACGGGCGGGAGCGATCTTGGAGGCATCTGCGTCGACGCTGTCTCCGGGGTTGATGGCACCTATTCGGCAACAACGGCCGGCAACGGCAGTTACTCGATCGGCAATGTGCCCGCGGGCACCTACAGCGTCACCTTTACCTACGGGTGCAACGAGAGCGTGGACTACGCCACGAACTATTTCGACGGCACGTCATCGGGAAGTACGAATGCCAACAACGCCCAGTTGCTTGTTGTCTCGTCGGGCGCTACCGACAGTGGCGTCGATGCCTCGATGATCGAGGGCGGCCAGATATCGGGAACCATAAGCGGTTCCATGCTCTACGGCGAGTTTGTCGCTCAGTCGTGTGTCGTCGCCCAGAGCGTCGCGGGTAGCTACGAGATAAATCCAGCGAGCGACGGCACGTACACGTTGACCGGACTGGCACCCGGCAGTTACACGGTGAGTTTTTGGTACGGATGCGATCAAGCCAACTCGGGATCTCTTTACACTTACGCGTACTTCCATCAAGGGTCAACGGGGACGACCAACGTTCTTGACGCCACGCCCGTAATCGTGATCGGTGGCTCACACGTTTCTGGCGTCAGCGCGACGGTTCCGGCGGGCGGAACGATATCGGGAGAGCTCAGCCAGGATCAGGGCGGGTTGCACACCCCCGTCCTAGGCTGCGTCATCGTCTCGAGTGTCAACGGCACCTTTGAAGGCGAAGTTGATGGATTCTACTCAGTCGGCGGTCTCCCCGCGGGAAGTTACTCCGTCGAGTTCCTGGCGTCCTCTTACTGCACAACAAACGGTGATACCGCCTTTGCGTACTACAACGGGACTGCGGCCGGATCGACGAACCCTGCCAACGCGTTTCCGGTGGTGGTCACGAATGGAGTGGTTAACAGCAACATCAATGTGACGATCGCGCACGGAGACACTGTTTCCGGGACGGTGAGGGGTGTCGGCAACAGTCCGCTCGCGGGCGTCTGCGTCGACGCCATCGATAGTTACGGAAACGATCTGGAGACGTCCACCGCAAGCGATGGAACGTACCAGTTGGACGGCCTCGCCGATGGGAGTTACGCGGTCCTGTTTTCGGCCAACTGTGGCGGACCGACTACCTACGCGAATGAGTATTACAGCTCCAGCGGAGGATCTCTTAACTACAACGGCGCCACAAAGTTGGCGCTGAGCGGTGGCTCCACGATGACCAACATCAACGCCACGCTGCCCAGTGGAGGTGGAATCTCTGGCGCGGTCTCTGACGCGGGGGGAAACGCGATCGAGGGAATCTGTGTCGACGCCATTGGCAATGGCGTCGATAACTCGACGAGTACAGCAAGTGACGGTTCCTACAGCTTTTCGGGACTCTCGAATGGAAGTTACCTCGTGGAATTCTCGAACGGTTGCGGCAACGTGGGCGACTACGTCACCACGTACTTCGACGGATCAACGGGAACGCAGAACCCGGCGAATGGAGTCATGGTGACGGTCCAAAATGGGGGGACAGCGAGCAACGTCGAAGGTGAAATCAGTCTCGGTGGACTTATTGCCGGCACCGTCACGAATACGGAGGGAGTCCCGCTCTCGGGTGTCTGCGTGAGGGCGACTCCAGTCTCGGGTCCGATTTCGGCCACGACGGTGGCCAGTACCTTCATCAATGGGACGTACGAACTTAATGGTCTCGCTCCCGCGCTCTATTCGGTCTCTTTTTACGGAGGTTGTGGCGACGATTACGGGACAATAGGCACCGAGTACTTCGACGGTCAAGCGGTTGGGACTCCCAGCTCGTCGGGCGCGACAGATATCACCGTTGGGAGCCAGACTATTGCCAGCAGCGTAAACATGGAGTTCGCTGGCGTCTTGGCCAACCAGGGTATCGATATCACAAGCTTCGGTCAGGATTCCTATAATCCCGGGCAGTCCATCACGCCGATCGCTATAGCGTCCTCGGGACTCTCGACAGTCATGTCCCTTGGCCCCTCGAGTACGGCGGGAGCTTGCACCCTCAGCAATGGCGTGCTCGCCTTCGTGAGCGCGGGCACGTGTGTGCTCGACGCGACACAAAGTGGCGGCGGTAATAGTGGCTATCTGTCGGCCGAGGCCCAAGTGACGTTTGCCATTGTCGTTTCCGGCGGTGGCGGTGGTGGCGGCGGCGGCGGTGGTGGTGGTGGTTCGTCCGGTGGATCGTCTAGCGGAGGTGTCTCGTCGGGCGGCGGTGGTGGGGGCACCGGCATGACAGCCCCTCCTTCAAGTGGCGGTGGTCCGGTGGGTAGTGAGGGCAGCTCTCCGACAGGCGCTGGGTCAGTCCCAGTGCCGAGAAATCTCACATTCGCGGCCGGGAGTGCTTCCCTCACGTCGAGCATGACGACCGAAATTGAAGCGCTAGCAAAGAAGCTCGCGAGAGGTGCGTCTGTCACGATAACCGGATACTCACACGGGAACGCAGCGCTGGCGAGAAGGCGAGCCGAGAACGTCGAGAGATTTCTCGAGAGTTTGGTGCACGTTCACGTGACTCTAAAGATTGTGATCTCGAAGCCCATTAATCGAGTGGGCGTTGTAACCACAAGACTCTGATTAGTTAAGTCTCCGCCGCGATGGCGCAAGCAAATTAAGTGGTCTCAGTCGCTAGTGGCGGCGAAGGCGAAGACGAAGACGCAGCCGCTGGGGTGGCTGGTGAGTGAAAGTCCTTTGCTCGGACAAGGCAAGCGGCGGCGACCGCACCTAACGCGACAATAATTGCGCCGATCACGAAGATTGTGCGCAACCCCGAAACGAATGCAACGCGAGCCGCGTCAGCAATCTTTGGTTGGCCTTGGGAGGCCGCCTTGACGCCAGCTGAGGAGATGACGCGGCCGAGTGCGGCGGCGTGCGCGCCAACACTTGCCGTCATCGAAGTTGTGATCCGCTGCTGGAACACGGCACCCAGCGCCGCGACCCCTGTCGCGAGCCCTCCGATGCGAAACGTGTTGCTGATACCTGACGCCATGCCGCTGCGTTCAGGCGGTACGACGCCGAGCCCGACTCGCGCAATGGCGGGATTTGCTATGCCGATCCCGATGCCGGTGAGGACCATGCCCGGGATGAGGACTTGCCAGCCCGAACTGGGTCCAACCGCGAGCAACGCAACGATGCCGCCGGCAGTTATCGCAATGCCGCCACCGAGCACGACGCCCGGCGGGAGCTTGTAGATGGGGGCGCGGAAGATGAAGGGCACGAGGAAGGTGAGCACCGTCATCGGCAGCAGGCGCAGGCCACCGCCGAGCGGAGAGTAGCCGAGGTCGTTCTGAAGGTACAAGGTGAGGTACGGGATCAGCGCGAACATTCCACCACCGACGGCGAAGGTGCCAAGCGAGACTCCGCTGAAGCCAGGTTTGCGAAAGAGCGAGAGGTCGAACATTGGCTGGGTCCGGTGGAGTTCGATGAAGACGAAGGCGAGAAACGCAGCCGCCGAGCCGCAGAAGATTCCGACAATTGGCCCACTCGACCAGCCGAGGGCGTTACCCCGGATGAGGCCGAGCTCAAGCAGGAGCATGCCTGCGGAGAAACTGATCAGACCGAGGCCATCGAGGCGGGTCGCCGCGGGGTCCTTCTGGTTACGCATCTTCGTTGAAGAGAGCCAGATCGCGACGACGCCGATGGGCACGTTGACGATGAAGATCCAGCGCCAGCCGACACCACTCGTGAGCACGCCGCCGACGAGCGGCCCGATCGCTACCGCGCCGCCAACAGTTGCCCCCCACGCCGCGATCGCCTTTCCTCGCGCTGGGCCTTGGAAATCCTGGGCGATGAGGGCGAGTCCGGTCGCGAACATCGCTGCGCCGCCGACGCCCTGAAGGGCTCGCGACCAAATGAGCATATTGACCGACTGGGCGACTCCGCAGAGCAGTGACGACGCCGTGAACACCGTAAGTCCAGCGATGAAGACACGCTTTCGCCCAAAGCGATCGGAGACCGAACCCCAGGTGAGAATGAGCGCGGCGAGACTGAGCGCGTACGCGTCGATCACCCATTGGAGGTCGGTGAAAGAAGCACCGAAATGACGTTGGATCGTCGGCAACGCGACCTGCACGATTGTTACGTCAACGAGCAGCATGAAGGTGCCCGCGCAGACCGCGATCAGCGTCCATCGGTTGCGCGTGGCGCTCACGAGGGACGGGACAATCGGACTGTCAGCAACGCTCATATGGGTGTCCCTCAGCTCCAATCGTGAAAAGCACTTCGGCACCGCGGCCAATGGCTGTTCATTAAGCGCGAGGTCGACGACGCTTCGAGGCGTCCGTCAACGATGGTGGAATCCAACCCGCGTCGCCGGGGTTGAGATTGGTGCCGGGAGGAACGATTTCGTCGACGCGATCCAAGATCGACGCATCGAGTCGAAGGTCGGCCGCGTCAATCTGGGATTCGAGCTGTTCCATCGTGCGTGGTCCAATGATCGCTGAGGTCACCGCGGGGTGTTCCAGCACGAACGCCAACGCCAGGTGAATCAAGCTGAGTTTGGACTCCTCAGCGAGTGTCGTCAGCTGGTTGACAGCCTCGAGCTTCTTCTGGTTCTCGGGGAGGTTGAGGTCATATCGTGCGGGGAGTCGCTGCGAGCGACGGCTGGTGTTGGCCTTTCCTTCGCCGTAACTACCGGACAGCCAGCCGCCCGCGAGGGGGCTCCACGGGATGACGCCCATCCCATAACTCTGCGCCACCGGCAGGAGATCGCGCTCGATGCCCCGTACGAGTATGGAATAAGGGGGTTGTTCGGTCGAGAATCGCCCGAGTTGGCGGGTAGAGGAAACCCACTGGGCTTCGACGGTCATGTCAGCCGGGAAGGTTGATGAGCCGAAGTAGCGAATCTTGCCCGCGTGCACCAAGTCCGTGAGCGCGCCGAGCGTTTCGTGAATGTCGGTTGACTCGTCGGGACGGTGAATTTGATAGAGGTCGATGTAATCAGTCCCGAGTCGGCGGAGACTGTTCTCCACTTCGGCGATGATCCAGCGACGGGAGTTGCCCTGGGCGTTGGGATCGTCGCCCATGGGGAAGTGGACTTTCGTCGCGAGTACGACACGCGAGCGGTCGATCGAGGAGAGTGCCTTGCCGACAATGGTCTCGGATTCGCCCTCGGAGTAGACGTCGGCCGTGTCGATGAAATTGATGCCTGCGTCGAGCGCACGGTGAATGATACGCACGGATTCGTCGTGATCGGGGTTGCCCCAAGCGCCCAACATCATCGCGCCAAGGCACAGCGGACTGACTTTTACTCCGGTACGACCAAGTGTCTTGAGTTCCATGGGTCAACCTTATGGCTGGTGATGCGAGCGGTGACACTCCGCTCGCGGTTGAAGCGAGAAGGTGCGACGGTCGACTGTCGTGATCGGGTGATCGGAGTTCATGGAGGCAAAACCATGGACTGTGTCTATTTGATGTTGACCAACCAAATACCTCTGATGGAACTGAAGGCGCGGGGTGAGTACATCGCGACGTACTGACCAACTTCACCGAGGTAGTCAAAGCAAATATTTCCTCGTGCCACGCCCCCGGGAGCGATGAAGCCGTCTTCTAGGGCGTGTTTTGCCGTGAAGTTCAGCACTGTCACGCTGCCCTTTGGTGGACGCAGCGTCATGTTGAAGTCGTTGAAGAAATATCTCGACTTGTTCTGATTTCGAATAGAGACGATCGCGCACACGTTGGTGAACCCGAACTCATCGGCCGTGAGTGACCACTTCGCACTGACAATCGTGTTATCGACGAAGACTGTGTTGTTGCTGAGTGCGACGCAGTCAGTCGGTCGCGATCCGGGGTACGTCAAGAGTGCGGGTGCGCATCCCGAGGCGTGTTTGGTACGACTGGCGACCGTGGCCGTCGCCGCGGGAGAGGCCACGGCTGCGGCGAGAGAAAGGGTCACAGCGACAAGAGACGCGAAAATGCCGCGTAGCAGCATCTCTACGGGTGACTGACCCATGAGCACTGGAGAGCGAGCGCCGTGTCCCACGGCGACGCCGATACATCGGTCACTCTGCGAACTATATGTCAGGAGCGCGCACATTGAAAGGGGATTCGGGCACAGTCGGGCGGTTGACAGTGCCACCGCTGACCTGTCTCCAAGGGCCACAAGCCTCTCGTCATTAGGCTGCTGCCGTGTTGATCCCGCGCATCGGAGGAGTCTCCCTCGACTGTGCTGATCCACGTCGGCTCGGGACGTTCTGGGCGGAGTTACTCGATGGGGAGATCATTCACTCGTCTTCGGACGTCGTCATCGTTCGAGTCGACCACCTCCTCCTCACCGCACTGCGCGTGGAGGACTACGTTCCGCCGACCTGGCCTCATGGTGGCGCCCCCAAGCAGCTCCATCTCGACCTCGACATTGAGGACCTCGAAGGGGCGGAGAGCCGAGCGCTCTCTCTTGGTGCCGTGCGAGCACAGGTGCAACCAGAACCGGAGGGTCATTTGGTGCTGCTCGATCCGGCCGGACACCCATTCTGCTTGACGACCGAGGTCGCCGATTGGAGATGAGGCTATCGTCATCGGCATGACGCCACAAGAAGTCGCCGACCTCGCCCATCTGCGCCGGGCACGCGACCTCATTGACCGCGAGTACGCGCAGCCCCTCGACGTGCCGACGATGGCGCGAACCGCGCTCATGTCACCAGCGCACTTCTCGCGGAAGTTTCGTACGGCCTACGGCGAAACTCCCTACGCCTATCTCATGACGCGCCGCATCGAGCGTGCCAAGGCGCTTCTGCGTCAGAGCTCTTCGGTCACCGACACTTGCGTCGCCGTGGGTTGCACGTCACTCGGTTCGTTCAGTTCGCGCTTCAGCGAGATCGTGGGCATGACGCCGTCGCAGTATCGTGAACTGGATCACCGTGCACTCGAAATCGTTCCTTCGTGCGTCAGCAAATTTGCGATGCGCCCGAGGCGCTCTGCCGTCATCGCGTGACGACTGTTGGTAGTGCCGCACGCGACACGAAGCATTTTCACGGCGTGAACGGCGCGCCTCGAGAGAACGAGCAGGAACGAAGAAGCGCGCGTCCCACCGCCACTCTTATGATGATCGCATGTCCGTTTCCCTTTCCGCAATGTTCATTCTCGTGCACGATCCCGATGCTGCGCTGGGCTTCTATCGCGACGCGTTGGGACTCGAAGTCAGAGCCGACGTCGCGTCGGAGGGTTTTCGCTGGGTCACCGTGGGCTCTGCGGGCCAGGACGTCGACGTGGTTCTTTCCCAGCCGCACGGCGGACGTTCACAAGGAGAAGGTGACGCCCTCTTGGCGCTCGTCACGCAAGGGTCGCTGCAGGCCGCGATCTTTCGCACCGACGACCTCGACGCGACCTTTGAGAAGGTTCGCGCCTCAGGCGCGGAAGTGCTCCAAGAGCCCGCGTCCCAGCCCTGGGGAGTTCGCGACTGCGCGTTTCGCGACCCTTCGGGCAATCTCGTTCGCATCCAAGAGAGGCGCTGAGTCGTCTGGAGAACGAACGCGGTGCCGTGCCGTGGCCCCGTGAGGCGCCGAGACGAGAAATCTCCTACGTTTGGATTCGTTCTTGCTACCGGTTCAACGTTGAAAGGAACTACGTCCTATGAAGACAATGACGTGCAAGCAGTTGGGCGGACCGTGTGACTTCGCCCACCATGGAGAGACCGCCGACGAGGTCATTAAGGCGCAAGACAGTCATCTGAAACAGATGGTCGCAGACGGTGACGCCTCGCACGAGGGTGCTGCAAAGGAGATGAAGGGTCGGTGGAAGAATCCCATCGCGGGCATGGGCTGGTATCGAAAAGCGAAGCGGGAGTTTGCGGCGCTACCAACCGATTGATCTAGGTCACGAAGCAGGTATAGATACCCGCACCGGACGCCACTCGGTAAAATTTTGGTGTGGTAGGCATCACCGCGTTGATCGAACTCTCGGGACGACGAAAGAGAATCTTACATGGATAAGAGCTCGCCGAAGAAGAGCAAAACTCCCTCACAGTTGATAGACGAACGCATCGAGGAGTTAGGCGACTGGCGAGGCACGACGCTCGCCCGGCTCCGCGCCTTGATAAAGGAAGTCGATCCCGATGTCGTCGAGGAGTGGAAGTGGCGCGGCGTTCCTGTCTGGTATCACGACGGCATGATCTGTACAGGCGAGTCGTACAAAAAGGTTGTGAAGTTGACCTTCGCGAAGGGCGCGTCTCTCAACGATCCCTCGGGCCTCTTCAACTCGAGTCTCGACGGCAACGTGAGGCGTGCGATTGACTTCGCCGAGGGCGAGAAGATCAATGAGAAGGCGCTGAAGACGCTCGTTCGCGCTGCCATGGCCATGAACAAGTCCACGTCCAAGGCCAAGAGCTAGGCAGCTGCGTAGTCGCTTTCCCGCGGGTCGCTGCGTGCGTCTTCGCGCGTCAACCTACGGGGCTTTCGCGGTTGCGGTCCGCTGCATCGATTCCACGGACGTCTCGCCACCCAGCAGACTGGCATCGTCATCGCTGAGTCGGAGAGGTACCGTGGTGCAACATGAGGATTCTGATTGCCGAAGACGACCGGGCGCTTCGCGAGGTTCTCCAAAGGGGGCTGAGAGAGGCCGGCTACGTGGTCGACGTGGTCGAAAGTGGCGACGCAGCTGAAGTTGCCCTCAGGAGAGAAGAGTACGAACTGGCCGTCCTTGACTGGCGAATGCCGATTCGCTCTGGCGTGGAGGTGATCGATCGAGTGAGAAGGGCCGGCGTGCTGACGCCCATACTTCTACTCACCGCCCGTGACGCTCCGGACGACCGCGTGGAGGGACTCAACGCGGGGGCGGATGACTATCTCATCAAACCCTTCGACTTTTCCGAACTCTTGGCGAGGCTGCGAGCACTTCAACGTCGCCCGGCGTTACGCTTCGCCCCGGGAATCGACTGTGGTGACCTGCGCTTCGATCCGAGCACGAGGCAACTGCGAGCAGGTGACGCACTCGTCGAACTCACGACGACAGAGAGCCTGCTCATCGAACTACTCATGCGAAGAAGCCCCTCGATCGTGTCACGCGAGACCATCGCCAGTCAGGTGTGGGACGACGCCCATCGCGTCAGCGGGTCGAACACCATTGAGGTGCACGTCGCGCGTCTGCGTGCCAAATTGACACAGAGTCGGGCAAAGATCGAGACCGTTCGAAATCTTGGCTATCGCGTGGTCGCGAATTGAGGCCAACACCCATTGACCGACGACACGTCGTCGTGGTCGCTGCTGTCGCGACCGGGATTGGCATCGCTTGCTTCGTCGTCATCGTGACGGTCTTCAGCGTTCTCTTCGTTGACCACCTCAACTCACAGGTTGACACGCGGCTCCATCAACGCCTCGACGTCGTTCGCAACGTTGGAAGTGCGATCGTCAGCGACAAGGAAACAGCGCTCGTCCCCACGTCGGGCGAACAGGACAGCGACGACGTGCCGATCTACCTTTGGCGCGTACTCGCCAACCATTCGGTAGGCGCCCACTCACTCGACGCCCCGAAACTGCCACGACGAACGTGGTCGGCGAGAGACGTGACGGCTTCCGTCGGCCCGTCGACCTTTCGATTCAGTGCGATCCAGTACCACGGCGGATGGCTCGTCGCAGGAGAGAGTCTCGCAGCGGTCGCGCGCCTCACGTCAATTCTGTTGACGCTCGAGATAATTGTCGGCGTCGTCTTGGCGGTGCTGATGTTCCTCGCCGCGCTCGTCGTGGGTCTTCGCGCCCAAGCGCCGATCGCACTCGCTCAGCGCCGTCAGAACGAATTCACCTCGGACGCCTCGCACGAACTGCGCACCCCGCTCAGCGTGATCGAAGCGGAAGTGGATATTGCCCTCTCGAAAAACCGCGACGGGAGCGAGTATCGGGCGACCCTTGCACGTGTTAGGGACGAGGGTCAACGACTACAGATGATCGTCGACGACCTCCTCTGGTTGGCACGTTCCGACGAGGGCCTTTCGGCACCGGTCACGACGGCGCGCGCGGACGTCGCG
This sequence comes from Acidimicrobiales bacterium, assembly GCA_035949355.1. Lineage (GTDB taxonomy): Bacteria > Actinomycetota > Acidimicrobiia > Acidimicrobiales > RAAP-2 > RAAP-2. The sequence goes on along the minus strand of DASZIH010000010.1, from coordinate 29,403 downwards.
GCGATCGCTCAATCGTCCACGCAACGTTTTGAGGGACTCGCTGGCGCGCACGGCATCGAACTCACCTACTCGAGACAAGGCGTCGATGACGCGCTCGTCGTCGCGTCTGACGACGCCATCGATCGGCTCATCGGCGTACTCCTCGACAACGCGTGCAAGTTCGCCGGAGAAGGCGGTCGGGTCAACGTGACGGTCTCGACGTCATCGTCACGCACCACGTTGCGCGTGGAAGACAGCGGCCCCGGCATTCCAATAGACGAGCGAGATCTGATCTTCGATCGGTTTCAGCATTCAGATTCATCGTTGTCGGGGACAGGGCTGGGGCTGGCGATAGCGAGCGCGATCATCACCTCTTCACATGCACAGTGCACGATCGACGAATCAGACCTCGGGGGAGCGCGTTTCGAGATTTCATGGCGAAGGGTGAGCGCGTCGCCAACGCGGACATGAAACGTAAGGGGTTCGACATCGTTGGTCGATTTATCGGAACATAAGAACTTCTGAAGAGTTGTTCCGTTGTAATGCTCCCGTAAGGTTCGATTCCTAACCTTTCGAGATGGCAATGATCGTGTTCGAAGACGTCGTGAGCCCTCGCGCGAGGCGCCGGGATCGTGGCGCTCGGCAGCAACGCCGCGCCGTGACGAACATACGATGACACTCCCACGTAACGACCAAAGTGAACGGCCCACGTTCGCGGTGCGTGCCCGCCACGCTCGGCGGATGGGAGTCGAAGCCAACGAGCGTCTGACCGCCACGACGGCGCTCATCTTGTTGATACTTCTCGCCGTCGAAGGGGTGACGGTTTTGCAGGTACGACCACTCCTCACCATGCACGTCTTCGTCGGGATGCTCTTGGTCCCTCCGGTGCTGGTGAAGTTGAGCAGTACTCTCTGGCGATTTGCGAAGTACTACCTCGGCGCGCCCGATTACCGCGAAAAAGGTCCGCCTCCCACGGCACTTCGCGTCCTTGGCCCGTTCGTCGCACTGCTCACGATCGTGATGTTCGCTTCGGGGATCGTTCTCTTGTTGGGACCGGCAAATCTTCGCGGCCAAATGCTGACGATCCATAAGGTCAGTTTCTTCTTGTGGTTCGTGTTCATGACGGTCCACGTCCTCGGACACCTCGGCGATACCGCGCGACTCGCCACCAGGGACTGGACGTCGCGCGCTCGGAGCGTGGTCGCGGGGTCGAGGACCCGACAGGTCGTCCTCGTCGCAAGTCTCGCGGTCGGTCTCCTTCTCGCGTTCGTCACGATCCCTCACGTCGGATCCTGGACCTTCGGACACTGATGGAGCTCGATCGCTCGACGATGGAACGTGAACGTCCTACGTTGACGGCGACGCGACCGAGACGGCGCGGGACTCACCAACGGTCGCGCCGGCGACGGCTGCGCCGCCGCTCCAGAGTCGTGAAGGGCGTCGTGTTAGCCCTCATCGTCGCGCTCACGTGGCTCGCGATCTCTCTCGGCGGCGCGCTCTTCAATCCGGCCCTCGGGAGTTCGCTGGGATCGAGGATGGCAGAGTGGGCGCGAGCGCACGGTGGATCGGGCATCGTGAACTGGGTCGAAAACGAGTGGTACAGCCACCACGCGCCGCCGATCGGTGGGACGGTTGCGCCCAACGCGATCAAGGTTCCCACGGCCTCGCCGAGTATTCCTGCCTCTGCGGCACCGCATTTGCCAAAACCTGCTCCGATCGTCCCCTTCGCCTCGCCGGTCATCCCTGGCGAGGGCCAGTGGTCGCCCGCCGGGCGACTCGTCGACGGGATGGCGGCACTTTACGTCACGACCCTTCGTCCTGACGCGGTGCACACGAGTTACGTGGCCGGTGTCGCCTGGATGGACACGAAACTTCTGAGCGCGAGGCTCTACTCCGGGAGTTGGATCCCCGGCGGAGGTCCGTACCCCTTCACCGCCCCGGTGCGCAGTGCCCAAGCGCGAACCCTCGTCGCGGCGTTTAACGCGGGCTTTCTCATGAACAGCGCGGGCGGCGGCTACTACACAAACCACCGGATGGAAGTTCCCCTGAGGACTGGTGCCGCGTCGTTCGTCGTCTATCGCAACGGTACGTCCAACGTCGTCGCGTGGGGACCCTCGATGAAGATCAACTCGAACGTCGTCTCCGTTCGTCAGAACCTCGATCTCCTCGTGAACGGTTCCAAGCCGGTTCCCGGCCTGCAGGCGAACGACACCACCCGGTGGGGCGCGACACTCGGCAACTCTGTGTACGTTTGGCGCTCGGGGCTCGGCGTGACGTCCGACGGTGCGCTCGTCTACGTCGCCGGTCCCGGGCTTAACATCACCGACCTCGCGAACCTGCTCGTGCGCGCCGGCGCGGTGCGGGCCATGGAACTCGATATCAACACCGACTGGGTCAACTACACGTACTACTCGCCGTCGCCGTTGGGCCTTGCCGGGCCAGCGAACGGACGCGAGCTGTTGAGCGCGATGACGGGTACGCCTGCGCGCTACTTCGAGTCGTGGTGGGCTCGAGACTTCATCACGGTGTCGGCGAGGACGAAGTGACGTTCCCGGCGCGACCGGCGCCAGCGCGAAAGGAAGTGAGGGGCCGCTCGCGACGTCGACCGGGCCACGCGCCCGTGCCCCACGTCGTCGTCACGCTGTCGATTCTCGCGCGCGTCGGCCTCGCTGTCGTCGTCATCTTCGCGTTCTGGGGGGAGTCGCTCAGTTCGCTCGAGGCTCGAGGGGGCTGGGTCACGCTGGGCGGCCGTCTCGCCGGACTTGTTGGCACGTATCTCATGTTGGTCATGGTGATCTTGATTTCGCGCTTTCCCTGGCTCGAGCGCAGTGTGGGACAAGACCAACTCGTGCGCTGGCATCGTCGGATCGGTGGATGGCCTATCGGGCTCATCGCGTTGCACGTCCTTCTCATCACGTGGGGTTACGCCCAACTGACCAGCGTCGGCTTCCTTCGACAGTTCTGGACGTTTCTCGTGCACTATCCCGACATCCTCGAGTCTGCGGTCGCACTGGCGTTACTGACGATGGCCGGTGTCACGTCCGCGCGGATCGTTCGCCGGCGTGTCGAGTACGAAACGTGGTGGGTCGTCCACCTCTACATCTATCTGGCGCTCGGTCTCGCGTTCTTCCACCAGATCAAGATCGGCGTGATGTTCCTCGGTCATCCCGTGAACCGCGCGCTGTGGATCGTGATGTGGATCGTGCCCGCCGTGTCGGTGGTGTGCTTTCGCGTGGCACTTCCCCTGATTCGAAACCTTCGTCACCAACTGCGAGTCGCCTCGGTGCATGAAGAGACGCCCGGCGTGTACTCAGTGGTCGTGTCGGGGCGCCAAATCCACCAGCTCGCCGTCTCGGGTGGACAGTTCTTCCAGTGGCGCTTCATGACGAGAGAGCTGTGGTGGCACGCGCACCCGTATTCACTCTCCGCGCTGCCCCAAGCGCCCTATATCCGGGTGACCGTGAAGGGTCTCGGTGGCCACAGCAGCGCGATGGCCCATTTGAACCCCGGCACGCGTGTCATCGTCGAAGGACCGTACGGTACGTTCACGCGCCACTCGATGAGCTCGAAGCGGGCGCTGCTGGTTGGCGCCGGCGTCGGCGTGACGCCGCTGCGCGCACTGCTCGAGGACCTTCCCCAGTCGGTCAAAGTGACCGTGGTCATCCGTGAGTCCGTGCCCGAAGACGTCGTTCACCGTCAGGAGTTCATCGACCTCGTCGCGCAGCGTCGCGGGGTACTCCACGAGCTCATCGGCACGCGCGATCAAGTGCGGTTCAGCACGAAGGCGCTGCACGATCTCGTCGGCAGCCTTCGTGACGTCGACGTGTACGTCTGTGGGCCGGAGTCGTTCACCCACATGGTCGTCACCGCCGCCCAACAACTCGGTGCCCGGCCCGATCGAATCCACCTCGAGACGTTCTCCTTTTAGACCATGAAGACACCCACGCACACCCAACGAAGAGGCAGGTAGAAGTGAAGCGGACGCCGATAATCTTTCTGGGCACGGCCGCGGGACTCGCGGGTGTCTTCAGCTTTCACTCAACACCGGTGAAGATCTCACTCGCCCCGGTTTCGACGACGCCACCCACGACGACGACGCCGCCGTCGAGCGGTCCCACGACGACGACGCCCGCGACCAACAATCCACCCACTCCCACGACGACGACGCCCACACCGAGCGTGCAACAGGCGACGGGAGCGAGCGTGAACTACTACTTCGGCATTCTCTCGGTCAAGGTCACGGTGGCGAACGCCAAGATCACCAAAGTCTCCATCGCGGCCATCAATGACGGAGGGAACTCGCGATCGATCTCGATCGACCAATATTCGATACCCCTCCTTGAGCAAGAAGTGATGCAGGCCCAAAGCGCGAACATCCAAAGTGTCTCTGGTGCCAGTTACACGTCCGCTGGCTTTGCGCAGTCGCTGCAGTCGGCACTCTCCAAGTTGGGTTTCAAGTGACCCCGACCGAGACCTCGAGTCCGTACCGACACTTCTTTCACCACGAGGAAGACGTCATGGGTACCGTGGTGACGTTGGACCTCTATGACGACGCGCCACCCTCGGCGTCAGCGTTGGCGCCACTCATTGGCGAAGCGATCAGCGTGCTGCACCGTGCCGACGAGACGTTCAGTACGTGGAAGGAGATGAGCTCCATCTCACGAATTCGTCGAGGCGAACTATCTGTCGACGACGCGCCGCACGACGTGCGGACGGTCTTCGAACTCTGTGAGGACGCCCGCCGCGACTCTCGGGGATGGTTCGATCCGTGGGCGATGCCCGGAGGCGTCGATCCCACGGGCTTGGTGAAGGGCTGGGCCGCTCAACAGTGTCTCGACGTACTTCGACGCGCGAACGTCGCCGGAGCCCTGGTGAACGCCGCGGGTGACGTCGCGAGTTTCGGCGGCCCCAGGGATGGTGAGCCCTTTCGTGTCGGTGTCGCGGACCCGGACAATCCCCGACGACTCGCGTGCGTCGTCGAGTCGCCGGGTGCCGTCGCGACGTCGGGCTCGTACGAACGGGGTGCGCATCTGATCGACCCGCACTCTGGACTGGCGACCACGCGAGCGGCGTCGGCGACGGTCGTGGGGACCGACCTTTCGAGGGCGGACGCACTCGCCACGGCGCTGGTGATTGCGGGAGAGTCCGGACTACCGCTCTTCAGCGAGTTGATGGACTACGAAGGTTTGATCATTTCGAACGACGGGCGCTATCACATGACACCAGATTTTCCGCTCGTGCAGGTGGTGGCGACGCCACCTGCACAACGCCACACGATGGGAACGCGGTACGTCAGTTAGGCGTGACGTGCGAGAGACGACCAGAACCTGGACCGTCAGATCGTCTCGACGCTGCCCTCGAAAAGTCGAATCAGACGTTGTAGTAGTGACCCTCGTCGAGGTCATCGATAAGTCCCGCCTGGACGGGTTGCCAGCCGAGTAGCTCGCGAGTGAAGACACTGGACGCCGGACTGTCGACCCCAACGAAGTGGGCCAGCCACGTGAAGTGTTCGCCAGCGTCTTCGGGCGAAATGGAGACCCCGGGCACGTTCAAATGCCGACCGATGACGTCGGCGATATCGCGAAGACGCACGCCCTCGTCCGCAACAGCGTGCAACGTCGATCCCGCGGGTGCTTGCTCGAGTGCTAAGCGGAAGAGCCTCGCGGAATCGAGGCGGTGCACGGCGGGCCAGCGGTTGGAGCCATCACCGATATAGCCCGAGACGCCCTTCTCTCGCGCGAGAGTGACGAGGGTTGCCATGAAACCGTTATCGCCGTCGCCGTGATTCGTGGGGGGAAGGCGCATGACGGATGAGCGCACACCGCGAGTGGCGAGGGAGAGCACGAATTCGGCAGTGGCGCGCCGAGCGAGAGGACCTTCGCCGAACGCGGCGAGAGTTGGATCGTCGACGTGACCGTCACTTTCCGTGGCGACCTTGCCCGGCGCGACGCCGAGAGTGCCGGAGGCGATCACGAGTGGACGATCGGTTCCAGCCAGCGCCTCGCCGAACGCCTCGACCGCGCGACGGTCAGCCTGCGCGGCCTCGAGGAAGTTGCCGGTGAAGGCGAGCTCGTGCTTGAAAGCGAGGTGGATGACGCCGCCCGACGAACTGGCCACGTCGTGAAGCGTGTCGAGGTCATCGAGCGTGCCGCGCTGCACTTCGACGCCGCCAGCCTCGAGGGCGGCGGCCGATTCGTCGGAACGGGCGAGGCCCACGACGTGATGGCCGGAGGTAATGAGTTCGTGTACGACGGCAGAGCCGATCCAACCGGACGCACCGGTAACAAATACGCGCATGAGGATGACCTCCCAGGGTTGCTCTCGTCGACGCGAAAGGCGGACGAGGAGAGAGCGATGTCATTCGCTGACATCAATCTAGCAGAACATGTCACTCACTGTCATCAAGTACGATCGGGTCATGGGTCGTTGGGAGCCGAACGCACTAGGCCGACTGCAGCAGGCGGCAATCGAGCTCTACCTCGAACGCGGCTTTGAACAGACCACGGTAGCGGAGATCGCCAAACGCGCCGGTCTCGCGGAACGGACCTTTTTTAGATATTTCGTCGATAAACGCGAAGTACTGTTCTGGGGCTCCGCTGCGCTGCAGGAACTTCTCGTGTCCACCGTGGTCGACGCACCTATTGGCACAGCCCCTCTCGTGGCCGTCGCTGCCGCGTTGGAGGCGGCCGGCGCGCTGCTCCAAGAGCGCCGCGAAGGCGCTCTTCAGCGCCAGGCGGTCATCGAGGCGAACCCCGAGCTTCGTGAGCGAGAGTTGATCAAACTCTCCTCGCTGTCCGCCGCGATGGCCGACGCGTTACGCCAGCGTGGTGTCAACGAACCAACCGCCACGTTGACCGGTGAGGTGGGGATCGTCGTCTTCAAGAGCGCGTTCGAGCACTGGATCAGTCCAAGCAATCAGCAGGACTTTCCCCAGCTCATCCGAGCATCGCTCGACGAACTGAGAGAAGTGACATCCGGCAACTGAGGGGACCACGTTCCATGCCGAGACAGCTGGTCGCCGAACGTCGTTCGTTTCCGATTCGAGTACGTCAGGTTTGACCGTCGACCGCGTCGCGCAGCAGCTCGAGAAGTCGGTCGACTTCCCTGAGCGTCTGGTCGTCGACGCCGTGACCAACTGGCCCGCGCATCGTGTCCGAGGGGAACACACCCTGACGCACGAGGAGGTACTTCTCGATCGCTACGAAACTGTCCAAACTGGTCTGCAGCGACACCATGAGGGCGAGTGGCCCAGCTATTCGGTACGCACGGGCGAAGTCTCCGTTCACGAGCGACGTCCAGAGGGCCGAGAGCGCCCAGACGAGATCGCTCGCCGGCATGGTGCCGACAACACCGCGGCGAAAACTGTCAATCAAGTACAAGCCACCGGTACCTTCGAAGACCTGGGCCTGACCGTCAGTCGCGCTCAACAACTGCGAGAGTCGCGGTCCGATTGGTGGCGATTCCGGCTTGAACATGCATCGATCACCCAACGATTGGTGCAGACGCGTCTGGAGTTGGACCGAGACGGGCGTGCCGACGTACCCGCTGGCGTCTTGGACGATGAGCGGAATGTCGACGGCCCCAGCGATGGCCATGAAGTGTCGGAGCAACTCGTCGTCATCGACACGATGCAGCGCAGGCGGTGTCGCCATGACGGCGTCGGCGCCTGCGTCTTGGGCGTGGCGCGCGTGTCGCACCGCCACGTACGTCGATTCCGCCCCAACGCTGATCACGCACGCACCACGACTTTGCGCTAACTCGCACGCCGTCGTGGCAAGGTCATCGCGCTCGTCGGAGGAGAGTCGAAGAATTTCGGAGACCATGGCAAAGACAACTCCGTTCGCCCCGTTCGAGAACAGCCAATCGAACTGGGTCCCCAACGTCGCTCTGTCGACGCGACCGTCTGGGTGAAAGGGCGTCTGGAAGACGGGCAAGACGCCCGATAGTAATGGCCTCGCGGCGGCCACGTTATCCGTGCTGGCACTTTCCATTCCGTCTTCTCCGTACGTCGTGATTAAGCGAATGTTCTCTCAAGATCCCTGTTGTCAAAACTACGTGCGACGAGAGGCCGGAGGATGATCTCGGCAGAGCACACCATCGAAGTGTCCTCAGAGCGTCGACGACGACTTACATCGAATATGTTGACGCGCGTTCGTTCGCGCACGGAGAACTCTGACCAGTATCACGAGATGAACGAACACGACTCGCGGGAGATTCCTCGTAGCAATCCACGTTTTCAGAGTCGTCGTAGGTAAAATTATTGATGTCGGAGGTGGAAAGGTCCCAGTGAGCGAAGTAGTTCCTAGTTCGCCTGTTTCAAATATCACGAGCGCTGTGGCGACTCGCACGCCCGCGAGCGGCGCTTGTAAGTGCTCGCGACAAACGTGCTGGCACCAGCGTCACTGCCGCTCGAGCGGTGTTGTTCGGATACTTCGCGCCGCTAAGGCGGGAGAAGAAGAGCGCAAGTCGGTCGTTCTCTGTCGAGAGTGCGCGGCCCCCACCCAAAGGCACCGCGTGGCCTAAAGGGCTTCGTTAATTGGGTGGACTCCTGTACCACCTGTGCTGACTTGGTTCAAATGGGTGGAAGCCGAAGCGTGGTGCGAAGCGAATCCACCAGCGAAACGTTCCGAGTCAACTCATCTTGAAACTTGGAGAATGATTGGGCGTTGGTCGCGTACCCTTCGCTCGCCCACGCCGTCAGATTTGTCTCTTGACGCCGATCACTTTGAACGAGACGCGTGACGGCGGTGCGTGACGATGGGGGCCACGCCTGTGCAGACAGCGTCGTGGCGTCGAACGCAAAGGCGTCGTACATCGACTTCATGACCGTGGCCCTCATCGTGGGCGACGTTGATCTCCATGACTGGAGTTGCGCGTCGAATCCTGAGAGCGCCACGTCGAGCTTCTGCTCATCGCCCAGATACTGGCGCCTATTTCCCGTCGGTGCTGTAAGGGTGAAGGCACCATCAACGACGGCACTCGGAACGCGGACGAAACCGTCCGACGTGATGAGTACCGATCCGTTGTCTAGACCGAGCCGTGGAACCTTGCCATTGAAGGTGAGATCTTGGAACGAGACGTTGGACAATGTCGGATACGGGACGTCCTTGGCGACGCTGACGCCCGCGGGACTCGGGTCTTCTTGGACCCATTCACCCACCGTGAACGGAGTCCTTTCGGGGAATGTAATGAACTTTCTGCCGGTGAGATGACGAGACTTGTCAACTAACCTCAAAGTCCATCCGCTGTTGTCTCTGGTCATTGAGACGGAGACCACGTCACCAGGACCGACTTCACCAAAGGTCTGTGCGGCGTAACCAACCGCGAGATCGCTCCAAAATGCCTCGTAACGGACCGTCTCTCCCAAAGTGTAAGTCTCAATGACCCCCACTTGAATGAGCTGGTTGTTCGTGGTGTTCTGCGATCCAATCCAGGTTGCCGCGTCACCGGGGACAGAATCCCTCGAGATCGTCGGTACTCGCCACTGCGCCCCAATGCTCGTCACTGTCCCGGACTCTTGGTACCCCCCGAATCCCGTAAACGGTGCGACGAGGACCACCCCCGGCGCGGCGATCTTCGCCGCTTGACGCGACGCGTGAAGTTGGATTGAGATTGCAACCCCGATAATCGCTGCGAGTACGGTGCCACGAACAATCCACCGCCAACGCAAATGGAGTCGACGATCTCCCTTTCGAGCCATGGGCAAGAGTGTGACACACCGGACGTGCGGCGAACGGACATACCACCGTTACAAAAATGAACCTCTTTGGTTGGTCTAACTGAAGGATAAGTTCATGCGCTCAACCGCAAGACCTCGAAACTGAAGCAAGACTGCCGAAGTCGCAAGCAACGTGCACCGTTGTAATCGATTCGGAGACTCAGTTTCTGCCGCGAATTGCTGCCACTGCGGACCGTGGTAGCCGAAAGACCTGCGCAAGCCCAAGCAGTACGTACGACCACTTGGTTCTCGACGAAATGCTCTCACCTCGCGCCCGTCGCGAACTTATGACACGATACGTACCACCTGCAACCAGTCCGCACGCGAGAGCGACGGTGTGTTCGACACCGTCGATCCCCGGCGCGATCAGTGCGGCAGCAATAAGCGACAGCGTAAGGAGCCACGCAGACCGCTTCATCCGGATCGCGAGGAGGAGGCACGCGCCGACGGCGGTCGTCGCGGCTGAGGGGCCCGTGTCGAGTGCGTGAGCGAGGGCGGGCGTGAGACCAAACACGCTCTGGTGAACGGCGTTGAGCAGCACGAACGCCACGAGCGAAGAACCGAAGTGCCCTACGGTGGCGACCGAGATGGTCAACCATCGACCGAGAATCATCTCGCCGAGTCCGAAGACGATCAAGATTTGGCCACTCGCCGCCCACACGGGCAGATACGGCGTGGGAAGGAAGAGTGACATTGGTAGGCGTGCCAGCTCGCTCTTCAGCGGCAACGAGGCGTAGACCGCTCCGGAACGCCAGAGCTCTGGACTTAAGACGTGCAGTCGCAACATCAAGGCGACGAGTGCCGTGACACTCGCTAGGGTGACGCCGAGCCACGGTCGATCACCTCGACGAAGTCGATGAAGGGCCAGTACAGCCAACCGACGCAACTCGCGTAGCGGTGAGCCACCGTACTCGCGCTGCGGCAGAGTCAGTTCATCGTCGCGGACGTCTTCGCGACCCAGATTCGGCGTCATCGTCATTTGAAGGACGTCTCTTCGCGCAAGCTGTTGTAGCACGAAGACAGCCCGTGCGGATCCGCGACGTTGGTCACTTCTCTTGACGTGAGTGTCATATCGACACCGTCCTCGCTTGGCTCGCGTGCGACATCAATGACTCTATGGCCCATTTCTACTTCCGGGTGACATGAAAGTTGCCATCTCGGTACAAAGAGGGAAGTGGCACTAGCGACAGTATCCCCTCGTCAGGTGCCCTATATGCTTTACCAGCGCGCGGAGGCGCGTCGACAGTAGCGCGCGCACGTCTTGTGGTTTCTCAAGACTCACTCGGTCACGTCGCAGAGCGAGGGCTTCGCGGACTAGAAAAGCCATCGGGCGTCGAATCAAACAGGCCCGAGTGAGGGAGGTCTTAAATGGCAAGGATGGTAATCACACACGGAGTAGTTGACGTGCAAAAGTGGCTGAGTTTCAAGGCAGAGCGAGCAGAGTCAATTTCGGCGATGGGTGTTTCCGACATCGTGGATCTTGTTGCCGAAGACGGAAGTAATGCCGTTGCAATCTCTGCCAACGTAGATGACGTGGCGGCAGTCCTGGCTGCGACGTCGTCACCGTCGCCGGAGCTAGGGGCCGCCATGTCTAGCCACGGCGTCGTGCCACCTTTGACGATCTACGTCGAAAGGTAGCCCGCTCGACGGAGGAGTCCTCAGTGGCGGAACTTACGATGTGGTCAGTTCGTCGCCCAGTCGCACGACCGCCGTGGCAAGTCCGTCGACGAGATCGCTCGACGTGCGAGGATTGATAAAGCAGGGTCGAAGTCCGAACGATCCGTTGACGACGGTCGCGCTCGGCAAATAAGGCGTCTCTCGTAGAAGTCGCCGGTGCACTTTTTCGTTAAGCGCGTCAAGGTCACCTACGCCGTCGCGGCGGTAGCGAAAGCAACAGATCGAGAGCACTGGCTCAGAGAGCAGTTCCAGGCGATCATCGCTTCGCACTCTCTCCGCCAGCTGGCGTGCGAAGTCGATGTCTCGTTCCACGCGGCGCGTCACGCCGTTGCGACCGAGTTCGCACAGGATGCTCCATACGACGACGCCGCGCGCGGGAGAGGAGAGTTCGACCCCGAAATCGGCGTAGGGTATGCCCATCGAATCGAGTGAGGTGCGAGCGTCGTCGGGGTCGCTGAACGATCCCTCCAAGTAGTCCGCTGGTTCTTGGGTGAAGGCTCGATGCAAGATCGAGCGGTCGCGCACGAAGGTGGCCGCGATGCCAGTCGGTGCGCCGAGCCACTTGTGAGGATCGACGATCACCGAGTCAGCGAGCTCCACTCCGTCGTAGAGTGCTCGCACGCGTTCGTCGAGGATGCCGGGGAGCCCGTAGGCACCATCGACGTGGAACCACGCGCCGTAGCGACGCGCGAGTTCGCCACACTCGCGTAACGGGTCGATCGCGCCGGTGTTAGTGGTACCCGCGGTCGCGACCACAGCCAAGGGCACGACGCCATCGGCCGCGTCATCTTCGAGGGTCCGAGCGAGTGCCACGGGGTCGAGCCGCTGGTGCCCGTCGGCGGGTATCAGGCGGACACTTCGCCGTCCTAGACCGAGAATCCCGGCCGACCGCAAGATGGTGTGGTGAGACTCCGCGGAGGCGTAGAGGGCGACGCGCGTGGCGTCCAGCCCTTCGGCCGCTGGATCGAGGCCTCGTTGCTCGAGTGCCCACTGGCGAGCGGCACCGAGCGCCACGAGGTTCGCGACCGAGCCGCCGCTTGAGTAGACGCCCTTCATGTTGGAGGGAAGTCCACACAGTTTCGCGAGCCAATCGAGCGACAGTTCTTCCAGATAGTTGAAGGCCGTGAGCGTGTAGCGCTGTGGTGAGGCGACGGTCGCGGCCAGTGACGCGGCGACCGCAACGGCCGTTGGCTCGGTCGTGATCCAACCCCAGAATCCTGCCTCGTTCATTCGTGCGCCGTTCGGCACGATCGTCCGCACGAGTTCGTCGATAACGCCGTCGCCACCGATACCTTCATCGGGCAAGTCTCTTTCGAGGGCGCTCATCCACTGGTCGCGCCGCGTCATCGGGTCGACGTGCTCGCCGTGGAGAAACTCATCGAGGGCAGTGACGACGCGCGCCAGATAGGCGTTGCGATCGTCTCTCGTGCCCGGTGGCGCCATGGCGTTGATGCTACCGAAGGCCCCTCGTGGGGGATCGATCCCTCTGATCGTTGAGACGTCGTTCGGATTAGGAGAGAACGACCACGTGAGCCAAGTTGGCTAGGGAGTCCCTCGGCGTCGAGGGTTGGATCGCGCTTGGCTCTCGAGCTTGGCGACCCTTCGATCCCACGCTTCGGCGCCCTTGAGCAGCCACGACGACGCGCTCGCAGTGCCGTTTGGCGCGACAAAGTAGCGCACCTCTCGTCCGTCGCGGCGAGCCACGACGAGTCCCGATCGGGCCAGAACCTGGAGGTGCTTCACGATGGCTTGCCGCGACACAGGGGCGGCGACGGCCAACGCTGTCGCCGTCTGGCCGTCGGGGTTGCCGAGGAGTTGTTCGTAGATTCCGCGTCGCGTGGCGTCCCCGAGCGCGGCGAAGACGTCCGTGATTGTGTCCTTCATCGAGTGACGAGGCTCGCAGTCGCTCTAGCCTCGAGTGGCGACTCGGTGATGGAGATTCTCGTTCCCTCGCGTGTTGGCTCAAGATCGATGTCCACGCGGCTCGGCTCGTCGACGAAACTGGCCCATCGAAACGAGAGGTGTCGTTCGTCGTCCACTTCTTCGACGACGAGAAACTTTGTCTCCCCGTCTTCGCTCACCCAACCCTCGCCGCCCACGACGACGTCGAATTCACCGTCGTCGCCGAGCCATGCGGGGTCGATGACGTGCTGCCATGCAGTTCCGACGTCGCAAGGGACGTCGACTTCGCGATACAAGATGTCTCTCATGCAACCAGATTATTGCACAAGCCGGTCATTGGCGTGTAGCATGCAATCAAGTGGTTGCACATAGGCGGCTGAGCGACGTCAGTTCAACACTGGCGCACGTTGGTAAGAAAGGAGGCGACCTTGGCGTTGCTACAGGACGAGAACCGGTCTGTGCACTCCCTGGTCCCAATGGTCCTTGAGGAGTCATCGAAGGGCGAGCGGGCTTTCGACATCTACTCGATGCTCCTTCGACAGCGAATCGTGTTCCTCGGTCAAGAGGTCGACGACCAAGTCGCCAACCTGATCATCTCCCAGATGCTCTACCTCGAAGCGCTCGATCCCGATCGTGACATCAGCCTCTACATCAACTCTCCAGGGGGATTGGCCTACGGGGGAATGGCCATCTACGACGTCATTCAGCACGTGAAACCAGACGTGTCGACGATCTGTGTGGGCATGGGCATGTCGGCCGCGGCGATGGTGCTCTGCGGGGGAGCTCCCAGCAAGCGTTTCGCCTTGCCGAGCTCGAGGATCATGATTCATCAGGGGAGTGCTGGCACTCGAGGGGCACCGAGTGACATGGAGATTCAACTTCGCGAGGTGCTCGCGCTGACGCAGCGAATGGCCGAGATCATCGCGCACCACAGTGGAAAGTCGCTCGACGAGGTCTCCCACGACATTGAACGCGACCGTTTCATGACGGCTGAGGAGGCCGTAGAGTACGGACTTATCGACGGAATCATCGCGCCACGGCGAGGTCTCGCGATGGCGCTCGCCAGAAAAGGAACCTCGTCCTCGACGTGATTTGCGAACGGAGACCATCTCATCCGAGAGTTAACGCGTTGGAGCAGCAACGTCGCGGCGGTTCGCGCAAGTGGATCCTCACGTTGGTCCAATCACGTCGACGCACTATCTTTATGGACTTGCGGTGGCTCGTCGCTAGGCATGCGCCAACGCAGCAAGTTCGAACGATCTGTCGTGACGTAGCCGTTGTCGACGAACCAACGAGCTGAATCGTAGAGAGCCATCGTCGCGGGACGAGATCGATAGCCCAACTCCTTTCGAGCTCTCGAGTCGTCAAAGGTCATGGTCGTCGTGGCCATCTGAGCAGCCTCGAGAGGAACTCTCGGCTCGCGCTTGAGTAGGTTCCCCTCGACAAACTGTGAGACGCGCCCAGCGATCATCGGAAAGGCTGAAGGAAAGCGACGTTGGGCTGACGGCAGACCCGTCACGTTGGACAGAATCTCCAACATCTTGGCCATGGTCACGTTCTCGCCGCCGCAAACGTAACTGCGACCCTGTGAACCTTTCTCCAGCGCGAGAAGGTGGCCCTCGGCGAGGTCGTCGACGTGCGCGATGTTCATTGCGGTATCCACGTACCCGGGCATCCTCCCATTGAGAAAGTCGAGGACCACCTTGCCCGACGGGGTCGGACGCTGGTCGTAGGGGCCGTGCGGCATCGTGGGTAACACCAAGACGACGGGCGCGCCCGCGGCAGCGAGGCGAAGTACTTCGTGTTCGGCGACGTATTTGGATTTCTTGTAGTTCCCGTAGAGGTGGGAGAGATCCGCGACGTCATCTTCGTTGGATGGTCGCCCTGACTTCGTCCCCCAGAGACCGAGCGTGGCGACGGTGGAGGTGTAGACGATTCGCTCGACGCCGGCCTCGGTGGCGGCGCGCACGACGTTTCGACTTCCGTCAACGTTGACTGCGTAGAAACTCGTGTGGTCCTTGGGCCAGAAACCGAATTTTGCAGCGAGGTGAAAGCAGAAGCGCACCCCTGCAAAGACCTCGTTCAGTGACGCAATCTTGGTGATGTCGACGTCACGTCGCTCCACCTCTAGCCCTTCCAGATTCGTGCTCGAGGCACCCGGTTCCAGCAGTGCCACCACGTCGACGCCGCGTTGGATCAACGCTCTGGTGACCGCCGATCCAATGAAGCCGGCCGCGCCTGTGACGACGACTCGGTCGCCGGGGCGCAGTGCGAAGCTCACTTCATGACCCTCGCTGAGGTCGAGGACCGGGTGCGCTTCATCGTGCCTTTGGCCATCGTGACCCCGAACTCCATGAGCCAGCGGCTACTTTTCTCCGCGTCGCTCAGCAACTCGTCGAGCGCGTTCACGAAGAGGTCGATCTCCCCTTCAGCCGCGATGAGCGGTGGCAAGAGCTTGATGACGTTGACGCCGTCGGCGGCTACTTGGGTCAGTATTCGATAGCGGTGAAACAGCGGAACGACGAGCGACTGGGTGAACATGGCGGTCCTTGCGGCTTCCACCGTTCGCCACCGCCGTCTCGGTCCCGACGACGTCGGGGGTCCAAATTCGATACCGATCATCTGGCCACGACCCCGTACGACGTGCAAGAACTCGTGACGAGAGGCGAGTTCCTCGAGTCGAGCGTGCCAGAGTTCACCCATGGCGGCCGCGTGTTCGACGACGTGCTCGTCGTCGAACACGGAGAGGGTCGCGAGTCCCGCCACCATCGCCAACTGGTTTCCCTTGAACGTCGTCGAGTGGACCATCGCTCGGTCCATGGAGCTGTAGACCTTGCGAACGATCTTGTCGCTCGTCAACATCGCGCCCACCGGGACGTAGCCACCCGAGAGTGCCTTGGAGACGGTGATGATGTCGGGGCGCAGGCCGTAGTGCTCGAAGGCGTAGAACGTTCCGGTGCGTCCAAGTCCTGTCTGTACCTCGTCACAGATGAAGAGCGCGCCCGCGTCGTGCACGGCGGCTTCGATCTCGAGCCAGAGGGCGGAGTCGAGCTCGTTCACGCCCTTGCCCTGGATTGGTTCGACGATCAACGCGGCGACGTCGCCTTGGCGAAGTTCGTTCCTGAGCGTGTCGAGATCACCGAAGGGAATCTCTGTCGACCCGGGAAGGAGTGGACCGAAACCCGACTTAAAATCGGACGAGCCGTTCACCGCCAACGCACCTGTCGTGAGACCGTGAAACGCGTGCGCGAAATAACAGATCCGACCGCGACCCGTACTCGCTCGAGCGAACTTGATCGCGACCTCGACCGCCTCCGCGCCCGAGTTGCAGTAGACGGCCCGCTCGATCTGGTCCGGGCTGCGCTCGACCAACTGCTCGGCCAACAGTCCTGGTAGTAGGGCGCAGTCCATCTGGACCATGTTGGGCAGATCCGCGTCGATGGCCTGGTGCAGCGCGTCTTTGATCACCGGATGACTTCGTCCGAGGGCGAACACGCCGAAACCACTCAGTAGGTCGAGGTAACGCGAACCTTCGTCGTCGAAGAGATAGCAGCCTTCTCCGCGAACGTAGAAGCGATCGAAGCCGAGCGTCTTCACCACTTTGGTCAACTGAGGGTTGAGGTACTGGCCATGGAGTTGAAAGTTCTCGCCGTGACGCTGTTCCAGTAGTTCCGCAAGATTGAAGGTCACGTCGCTCCTTTGGTCGTCATTCTCAATCTACGTCGTCAACCTACGCGTTCATCGATTGACAGAACCCTTGCGTTCGTTGCGTCAAATCGCCGACTCCAGTCGGCGACCACGAGCGACGTCGAGCGTTGGGGCCGTCGTCGACGTGAGTGACCGCGAGACCGGGTGACCGTAGGCTCACGTGGTGGTTATCATTCTGGCTCTGCTGACGGCGTTCGCGAACGCCGTCGCGAGCATATGCCAGCGACTCGGCGTCGAAGACGCGCCGTCCGCGACGGGGCCGTCGATGGGCCTTGTGCGCCACATGCTTCGCCGCCCCATCTGGATACTCGGCTTCGTCATCATGGCGCTCGGCTACGGGTCCCAGGCGGTGGCGCTGCACTTGGGCGCGCTCAACGTGGTCCAACCGCTGTTGGTGAGCGAGCTCGTGATATTGGTCATCGTGCTGTGGTTTTGGTTCTCCACGCCGATGCGCCCACGAGACTTCGCCGCCGCGTTCGCCGCCGCACTTGGATTGGGTGCGTTCTTGATCTTGGCGGCGCCCACCGTGGGGACGAAGGTTCCGACCAATGGTCTTTGGTTCGCGGTTACGTTGTCGACGGTCGTGTGTGTCCTCCTCTTCGTCGTTCTCGCTCGCGGAGGACCCGCCTGGCGCCAAGCCCTGCTCTTGGGTGCCGGCGCGTCCATCGGCTTCGCGCTTCTCTCAGCGATCACGAAATCGATGACCGACGTTCTCGTCGTGGGGTGGGGCGCACTCTTCAGCTCCTGGCAGCTGTACGCACTCTGCGTCATCGGCCTGTGCTCGTTCGTCATCATGCAGTCGGCCTTTCGAGTGGGTCCCTTTGCCGCCTCGCAGTCGACGCTGATCTTGGTGAATCCCTTCGTCTCGATCCTCGTGGGCCACGTGCTCTTTGGCGAAGAACTTCGCGGGGGTCCGCTGTTCGTGTCCCTCGAGGTCCTCTCTCTTCTCGTGATGGTGGTCGGAGCGCTCGGTCTCTCCACGTCCGCCCTCATGACGACCCTGCACGACGCCGCGCCCGATACGCACTTGCTAAAGGGTCGCGGACGCTACGCGCGCTGGCGCAGTCGCGCAGCGCGAACGGTGTCGCCGGGCGACTGATCCCAGCGCCACGGAAGATCCACCTTCCTTGCGACGGTACCCGGCCGTTACCATTTGGCATGAGTGAACCCGTGAAGCCCTCCAGTTTCACGCCACTCGATCGTCCGGTTCGCGCTGCCATCATCGGTCTCGGCAGGGTGTACGACCTCAACGTTCGCGGCTACGTCGACAACGGCGACGTCGAGGTCGTGGCCATCGTCGACCCGAGCGAGGAGCGACGTGCGCAACGCCGGAGGGACTGGCCCGAGGCCGGTGCCTTCGCGTCGATTGACGACGTGGTCGCGAGTGGCATCCAACTGGACGCGGCGGAAGTGCTGTTGCCCATTGCACTCCACGAAGCGGGAACGATCCAATGCCTCGAGAGTGGTTGGCACGTCAATCTGCAAAAGCCGATCGCGAACGACCTGGCGAGCGCGCAGCGAATGGTCGACTCGGCGGGTGTCAACGACCGCCAACTACGGGTGATGGAGAACTATCTCTTCTACGAGCCGCTGCGCAAACTAAAAGAAGTCGTCGATTCTGGCGCCCTCGGCACGATCAGTGGCTATCACCTCAAGATGGTGGCGAGCGGGCGCGGTGGGTGGGACGTCCCCGGCGATACGTACGATCGCCAGTTCGAACAGGCACAGCGTGGGCGCGGAACGCTCCTGTTCGACGACGGATGGCACAAGCTCTCGACCGCTCTGTGGCTCTTCGGTCCAATCAAGGAAGTGCGCGCGTGGATCGGCGACACCGAGATCGTGCCCGGGATCCACGTCGACGCGCCGTCGACGGTCGTGTGGGAACACGCGAACGGTGTGCGTGGCGTGTGGGACGTCACACTCGCGGTCGACCTGTATCTGCGCTCCGACTACTACACGAACGACGAGCGCTGGGAGGTTACGGGACGTCGAGGATTCGCGCGCGTGAACCGGTGCACCGCGCGTGGCATCCAAGAGCCGAGCTTCGAGGTCTACCTCGACGGCGAGACGCGGGCGTTTCACGCGCTGGACGACGACTGGGCGTCGAGTTTCCGTGATTCCGGTCGACACTGGCTTCACTGGTTGCGAAGTGGCGAAGGCCGGCTCTGGTGGAGCGGTGAAGAAGCTCTCGACGTGTTGCGCGTGGCGCTCGCCGTGTACGAGAGCGACGCGCGCGGAGGTGTCGGTGTCGACCCGCGAGCATCGCCGTAGGGCACGCGAACGAAGAGTCCGCGCGACGAACTAAGTCCGTCCGCAGCTCTCGGGAAGATTCTTCGGGCTTAGCGCGGGCGCGTAACCGGCGCCGAACATCTCGGCGACGCTCGGATGTTCGTTCCCGTAGACGATGAAACTCACGGTCGGGTTGATGCCCTGCAGGGCAATTCGAAAGAAGCGCGTCGACGCGGCGGCGACGACTTGGAAGGCCGGCACGTCGACGCCGTCGAAGGGTGGAAGATGGTGGGCGGTGAGAAGTTCGAGGAACCACTTGTTGGACTGATGGACGTCGTCGTAGAGCTTCACGGCGTTGCGTATCGGATTGCACTGGTCCGCGGCGCTTTGGATGACGAGGAGCGCCGGGTCGCTGGCCGGTGACGCGTAGGACTGCGAATGATCCTCGTTGCCCGAGAGAATGGCAACGGCCCGGTAGTCGAGACCTTGGCGCAGACTGGCGTAGCTGACGCCTTGGGGATCGTTGCCGCGGGCGTAGGCGAGTAGGCCGACCGCCGCCGCGCCGTCGGAGTGTCCCGCCAAGGCCAGTTCCGTCGGTTGGATCAGTCCACTGACCACGTGGCACCCGATCGACGTGTTCGCCGACGCCTGGAGGAGTGAGCGCGTCACGAACGTGATGTCGGCGGGTTCGTTCAGCAGGTCCTCTTCAGTATTCGCTCCGTGCTGTGCGGCGACGGCGTACTGGTTCTCGTCCGGGAACATCGGGGCCACGACGACGAAGCCCGCGCGCACCCACGCGTCGAGCATGGACGCGTAGATGTCGGGCGTGACGTCATAACCGTGCGCGAACACGATCATTGGATAGCCACCCACGTGGGCCAGGGGTGTGGCTCCGTCACTCTGGTTCGGACCGCCCGCGACGTACGCGGTCGGGTACCGGATTTCGGTCACCAGGGTGCGCACGTTCGACAAGACGGAAGGCGGTGAGGACGAAAAGTTGATGACGCCGCGCGTTCGATCGACGAACGTACAACGCGCTACTCCCACGCTGTACAGCGGGGCCTGGGTTCGCGAGAGCGAGTGTGGACGACTCGCGCTCGCGCCCGGGACGAAGAGGAGCGACGTCGAGAGCACCGCAGCGACGGCGAACGCGTGTCGGACGCTCCAAGAGGGGTAGTTCCCCCGTCGTAGAGAAGTTGTACGCGACGTCGAGTTCAAAAGGAGTTAGTTCGATCGATTGTAGGTGTGACGCAGGCCGCACAAAACCCGCGGCGCGCGCGCGGCGAAGAGTTCAGTGCGCTACGCGTCGAACTCTGTGATCTCGTGGTGATGCGACATATCCTATTGGTCGCGAAGAGGCATTTAGGATCAGCACGTGGATGCCGACTTCGAGCCGATGGTCGATCTCGCCGAAGCGAGGCGGAGCGCAGAATCGTGCGCCAACGTGTGGGGACTCGAGTTAGGAACACCATTTGCTCTGTCGAATGTTTCATTCGTCGCGCCGGTAGGCGAGTTCCACGTCCTCAAGTCGGCGTGGGAAGGCGACGACGAGTCGCTCCACGAAGGCGACGCCCTCGAACTGTGGCGCGGCGAAGGAGCAGTTCGCTTGGATCGTCGGCGAGGACGAGTTCTTCTGGAAGAGCGTGCGTTGCCCGGCGACGACCTCTCCTCACTTGATGACGACCAAGCGACGGCGATAGCGGTTGAGCTGGCGGAGCGTCTCTGGCGTCCAGCGATGGCTCCCTTTCGGCCGGTGAACCCCGAGGTCTCACGTTGGTTAGACGAAGCCGAGGGTGAGGGGAGCCCGTTGGTTCCCCTCGCACGCGAGCTCTTCGCCGAGATCGCCGCGAGCGCCGCCTGGGTCGTTCACGGCGACTTCCACCACCACAACATCCTTCGCCACGGTGAGCGCTACGTCGCGATCGACCCGAAGCCCTACCTTTCCGACCGCGAGTATGACGTCGCGTCCTTTCTTTGGAATCCGATCGGCAATCGTCTCGGCGACCGAGCATCGACCGAGCGGCGGATCGCGGCCTTTGTCGAGGGCGGGCTCGACGACTATCTCATTCGCGCGTGGACCGTCATCCGTGGCGCGTACCTTCGCACCGGTGCTGACTACGTCGAGCCGATTCGAGCCCTTCTTACGCGGCCACCCTTCGTATGATGAGGGCTATCAACCCTGCTATCTCGACTGATGGTGACTAGAGCACACTGGCTTCTCGTGGTTGGTAGCGCGGCCCTGACAGTCGCCTCCACGTTCGCGGTGCCCGCTGCGACGGCGACGGTTCAAAGCAAGCCAGCGCCCTCGCGGCCGAGCGTCCAGACAGACGCCACGAAGTTGCCGCGCACGCCGTGTCCGGTCTTTCCGAGCGACAACGTGTGGAACACACCGATCACCTCACTCCCGGTCGACGCGCACAGCGCGACGTGGTTGAACTCGATGAATTCTTCGACCACACTGCTCCACCCCGATTACGGACCTTCGTCGAATCCACGCAAGCCTTACGGGATCCCGTGGAACGTCGTCTCCGAGCGCACCGCCTTCACTCGGATCAGCTTTCTCTACGCTTCGGAGAGTTATCGCGGCCCGTACCCGCTCACGGCGTCGACACCCATCGAAGGGGGATCGGATCGTCACGCGATAATGGTCGACCCGTACAAGTCAGCGCGGTCGCCGGCCTGCACGTTGTTCGAGACCTACGACACGGTGTATCGCGCTAACGGTCACTCGACTGCGGGATCGGGCGCGACGTGGAACCTCAACTCGAACGCACTGCGCCCCGCGACGTTCACGTCGGCGGACGCGGCCGGTCTGCCAATCCTTCCGGGTCTCGTGAACTACGACGAGGTCGCCTCAGGATCCATGGACCACGCCCTTCGATTCACGGTGCAGTGTACGCAACAGTCGTTCCTGTGGCCGGCGCGACACGAAGCCGGACAGGCCGACGCGAACTGCCCGCCGATGGGCGCACGATTTCGTTTGAACGCGTCGTTTACACTCCCGGCGGCGTCGTGTTCGTCGTTCTGCCAGACCGTGCTCACGACGATGAAGACTTACGGCTTGATCGTGGCTGACAACGGCAGCAACTGGTACTTCCAAGGCACGGCCGACACTCGGTGGACCGGGACCGAGGTCGATCAATTGAAGCAGATTCCGGCCAATCAGTTCGTGGCCGTTGACGAGTCGTGTTTGATGGTGAGCCCCAACTCTGGGCAAGCCCTCCAACCCGGCACGCCGAGCTACGCGCAGCGCTGCAATCCGGCAACGGGCTGAGCACCGGCGCGGGACGCCTTTTTGTTGGTGCGAGACTATGAGCGGGGCTAATCTGCGGTAACGAGGTGAGCCATGGCTATCGCATGCAAAGTGTCCGGAGAGTTCGCGCAGAACATCACCTGCCAACTTGACGCCGGGCAGACGATGTTCGCTGACGCGACAAAATTTCGCTGGAAGACGACCAACGTCTCGATTGAGACGCGCCTTTCGGTTCCTGGTGGTGACGCCGACGCCGCCAACCAGCAGTCGAAACAAGGTGGCGGGGGTTTCTTGAAGTCCGTGGTCGCTACGGCCACGGAGGTCGGTAAACGCGCCCTCGCGGGCCAAAGCCTCGCCTTCCAGTGGTTCACGCCCTCGGGAGGATCGGGATTGGTGTCGTTCGCCGGTGAGGTCCCGGGTCAGGTGCGCATCGTCGAACTCGACGGCACCGTGGGATGGCGCGCGGAGAGTCGTGCCTTCGTCTGTGCCGAGTCGAGCGTCAAGTACGACATCGACTTCAGCGGCTTCAACATCGGACGTCGTTCACGTAACGGGTTCATCTTCGAACACTTCACCGGCGTCGGCACCGTCGTCCTCGGCGGCGGCGGAAGTCTGCTCGAACTCAATCCCAAGGACTACGGCGGAAAGATCCAAGTCCACGGTGGAGCAGTCGTGGCGTTCTCGGATTCGGTTGCGTTCAACGTCGAACGCGTGGGAGCCCTCAACGCCCAGACGATCATGACGGCCGCGTTCGGTGGATCGGGTATCAACCTCGTCACGCTGTCCGGCGACGGACCTGTGATACTGCAGTCAACATTGCATCGCGAGTTCGAAGACGAAGAGCATCAAGATCAAAGCGATTCAAATCCGTTGCGCCAAGGACTCCTCGGTCGACTTTAGGTAGAAAGCAGGTGAAGTATGGCTTTAATGGACAAGATGAAGGCCCAGGCGGCCCAACTCGCGCAAAAGGCACAAGAAGCGGGCAAGGCGGGTCAGTCCAAGATCGTCGACGTCCAAGCGAAGCGTCGCGCGGACGCATTGCTGCGTGATCTCGGTGCCGCCGTCTACGCACAGCGCACCGGCGCCGCCTCCGGCGACAGCGCTGCGGAGATCGATCGACTGGTTTCGGAGTTGTCCAAACTCGAATCCGAGAACGGGCCCCTGGACGTGAGCGAAGAAGGTTCATCCACCACCGGCACGACGAGTGAGACCGAGGCGCCCCCGGAGGGCGGATTCACTCTTTAACGCCCGAACGTCACGCGTTCGTGAATCCGAAGCGAGTCGTGCGATTGTGCGCACCCCCACGACAGGAGTGAGTAATGACGAACGTGTCTGTCTGCGTGCACCCGTGCGCCTGGGACTCGCCACGATGAGCCTACGAACGCTCGTCGCCGCTACGAGCGAGCGCGTCGAGCCTCCTCGACCGGTACGTCGGCAGCGATAGAGCGAAGATGATCGAACAGCCGGCCTTCTCCGTCGAGCCGTGGTGTCTTCGAGAGACTGAGTTGGACCTCGACCTCTTAGCCCAGAGCGAATCACTCTTCACGCTGTCGAACGGTCACATCGGGTGGCGGGGGAATCTTGACGAAGGCGACCCTCACGGGTTGATTGGCTCGTACTTGGGCGGCGTCCACGAGCTTCGTCCTCTGCCCTACGCCGAAGCGGGCTATGGCTACCCGGTGAGCGACGAAGTGATGGTCAACGTGGCCAACGGAAAGTTGATACGGCTCCTCGTCGACGACGCGCCGTTCGACGTTCGCTACGGGGACCTCACCGCGCACGAGCGGTGTCTCGACTTCCGAGCCGGTGTGTTACAGCGGACCGCTGAGTGGACGTCACCGTCGAACAAGAAGATCCGCGTGACGTCGACGCGTCTCGTGTCGTTGGTGCAGCGGTCGGTGGCCGCTATCTCGTACGAGGTCGAAGCAATCGATCAGCCAGTCCGTCTCGTGGTCCAATCAGAGTTGGTCGTCAACGAGTCGCCGCCCCCGTCGAGTGGTGACCCTCGAATGGCGGCGGTACTCGAGTCCCCGTGGCAGTCACGGATCTTCGCGAGCAAAGATGCCTCGGCCGAGCTCGTGCATCGCACCACGTACAGCAAGCTGAGGGTGGCGGCCGCGATGGATCACGTCGTCGACGGGCCCAGTGACACGCACGTGGAAGCCGAGAGCTTCCCGGACCTCGGTCGTGTCACGGTGACGGTGACACTCCAGCCGGGCGAGCGTGTGCGGATCGTCAAGTTCGTCACGTACGGTTGGTCGGCGCAGCGCACGAAAGAGGCCCTGCGCGACCAAGTCGACGCCGCTCTCGCGGTGGCCCGTCAGACGGGTTGGGAGGGACTCATCGACGAGCAACGCGAGTACCTCGATGATTTTTGGTCGCGCGCGGACGTCGAAGTCGATGGTGACGATGAGATTCAACAGGCCGCGCGCTTCTCTCTCTTTCACGTCTTGCAAGCGAGCGCGCGCAGTGAGCGGCGTGCTATTCCCGCGAAGGGTCTCACCGGTACGGGTTACGCGGGCCACGCGTTTTGGGACACCGAGACGTTCGTCCTTACCGTGTTGAGCTACACGATGCCCGAGGCCGTTGCCCACGCGCTCGCGTGGCGCCACAGCGCTCTCTCTTTGGCGCTCGATCGAGCCGATCAGTTGGGCCTGAAGGGTGCGGCCTTTCCGTGGCGGACGATCACGGGTGCCGAGTGCTCGGCCTACTGGCCCGCGGGAACGGCGGCGTTTCACGTGGGTGCGGACATCGCCGACGCCGTCATTCGCTACTTGCACGTCACGCAGGACACGACGTTCGAAGAGAAATTCGGCCATGATCTGCTCGTTCAGACCGCCCGGCTCTGGCGTTCGCTCGGGCACTACGACCTGCACGGCGGCTTTCGAATCGACGGGGTGACGGGTCCCGACGAGTACAGCGCCATCGCGGACAACAACGTCTACACGAACCTCATGGCCCAACAGAACCTGCGAGCGGCCGCTAACGTGGCCGAACGCTACGCCGAGAGGAGTCACATTCTGGCCGTCAGCGAGGACGAAATCGCGGGCTGGCGCGAAGCGGCCGACACGATGCTCGTTCCTTTCGACGACACGTTGGGCGTCCACGCGCAGTCGGAACGATTCACCAACCACCAGTTCTGGGATTTCGCCAACACTGCGCTTGACAAGTACCCACTGCTGTTGCACTATCCCTACTTCGACCTGTACCGCAAACAAGTGGTCAAACAAGCCGACCTGGTGTTGGCGATGTTTCTGCGCGGCGACGCGTTCACGAAAGATCAGAAGAGGGTCAACTTCGACTATTACGAACGCCTGACGGTGCGCGACTCGTCTCTGTCCGCGTGCACCCAAGCGGTCATCGCCGCCGAGGTCGGGTACCTGAGCCTCGCCTTCGACTACCTCGCTGAAGCGGCGCTCATGGACTTGGACGATCTCGAGCACAACACGCGTGATGGTCTGCACGTCGCGTCCCTCGCGGGGACGTGGATCGCGTTGGTCGCGGGACTTGGAGGACTGCGCGAACATCACGACACGCTCGAATTCTCTCCCCGCCTGCCGGAAGGGATAACGCGGCTGGCCTTCAACGTGACCTTTCGTGGGCGTCGACTTCGCGTGGAGACGACGCCCACGACGACCGAGTACACGTTGAGCCAAGGTGAGTCGCTCGAGCTCTTCCACTTCGACGCGCCGATCACGGTATCCGTCGGTCAGCCAGTCGTCTGTGAACGATCGAAGGACGAACCGTCGGGCGTGCCGTTCACGGCGCCGATTCAACCTGCGGGCCGCGCTCCCGTGCACCGTCAGCCCGGTGGTAACCGACCGAGGAGTCTGCGTGAGTGAGGCGCCACGTCCCCAGACGTCCTCGTCGGTCGACCTCACGTCATTCGAGGCGTGGCTCTTCGACATGGACGGGGTGCTGACCAAGACGGCGCTCGTGCACGCCGAAGCATGGAAGGAAGCGTTCGACGCGTTCCTTCTCGAAGAGACCAAGCGCACCGGCACCACCTACGCGCCGTTCGACCCCGAGAGTGACTATGAGCGATACGTCGACGGTGAGCCCCGCGAGGACGGCGTGAGGAACTTCCTCGCTGCTCGAGGCATCAAACTTCCCGAAGGCGACGAGGGCGATCCCCCCGGCGCTCGCACGGTCGAGGGTGTCGGCAATCGCAAGAACGAACTAGTCCTCGAGGTGATGAGGACCAAGGGCGTCGCCGTCTACGACGGTGCGGTCGCGCTCGTGAAGCGACTTCGTCACCTCGGCGTCAAAGTGGCCGTCGTCTCGGCCAGCGAGAACACGAAGGCCGCGCTGACGACTGCGGGGATCATCGACCTCTTCGACGCCTTCGTCGACGGTCACGTCGTGAAAGACCTCCATCTCGCGGGAAAGCCCGCTCCCGACAGTTATCTGCAGGGCGCAAAAGAGCTGGGTGTCGAGCCACGCCACGCCGTGGTCGTCGAAGACGCACTCGCCGGCGTCGAGGCGGGAAGAGCGGGACACTTCGCTCTCGTCGTCGGCGTGGACAACCACGACGTCGCTGGTGGACACGCGTACGCCGATCAACTCGTGGCCCACGGCGCCGACGTCGTAGTGACCGACCTCGCGCAGCTGATGGGCGGACCATGAGTTGCGCGAGGTCGCGGTAATCGACCTCGCCGTGGTTGACGTCTCTCCTCGTCGGCTACGAGAAAACGAAGCGACCGCAGTCGGCTCGTTATTGAACGGTTACCAACGTACCGACGGGTGTGTGCGGCCAAAGGCTGGCCGCGTTGGCGTAGGGCATCTCGACGCAGCCGAGACTCTGTGGGTAGCCGTAGCCCGATCGCAAGAAGCCGTGTAGAGCGTCACCGCCGTTGAAGTACGAGACCCACGGGATTCCCGTGTCGTGATACGTCGAGCCGTTCGGCAACGTGCCCGACATCGTCGTCGTCGTGTAACGCAGGTACACGGGGAACGTGCCGTTCTGGGTCGGGGCGGCGCTGATGCCGGTGTTCACGAGCGACGACAGTACGACCTTTCCGTTCTGATACAACTTCATCTTCTGGGGGAGTGACTGGGTGACGTACACCATGTTGTAACTCATGGGGTCGAGCTGGCTCTTTCGCACCGCCTGCGTGAGTGCTTGCCAGACCGGTCCCGTCATCTGTCCGTCCGCCGTGAATCCGTGAACGGACTGAAAGCGCATGAGTGCACCTTTAAGAATGACGTTGTCCGATCCCACGGTCCAAAGTGCTCGGAAAGCCGCGGGCAACGTGCGATAACGCCACACAAAACTTCCCTTGATCAGTTTTGTCGGATTCGTCGACTTGGGTTTGGGCACTGTTGTCGTCGTGGTTGGAGGCGCCGCGGTCGTCGTCGTTGTCGGCGTCGCAGTGGTCGTTGTTGTGGGTGAACCGACGGTCGTCGTCGTTGTCGGAGTCGTCGTGGTGGTCGTCGTTGTCGTCGTTGTTGTCGTACGAACGGTGGGCTTGAAAGAGAGCGGAAGGTATCGCAGATTCGCGAGGAACTGATCTTCCAGTCGAATGGTGAACGGAACGGCGGCCGAGCGATGACTTGCGGCCTGAGCGACGCTCGTGAACGTCATCGTGCCCACCGTGACGGCACTAGCCGCCACCAGGTAAGGAACCCACGAATTCTTCGATTTCATGTCACAATCTTACTTTGCGCCGAGATTACTTCTGCGTTACGTTCTGGCGATCAGGATTTGGCGCGACCCGCGAAGAGCTCGAGTCGTGCTCTGGAACGGAATTGCGTCGGGTTTGGGCGTGCCCCACGGTCTGGTTCGAGTGCTGCTCGAATAAAGGCGTCGAAGCGAAGAGAGTAAATTGAAGTGGTGAAACGGCCTCTGCCATCGGTGATTCGCCGACTTTCACTCCCCACGAAGATACTTTCCACCTTGACCGTGGGGGTGCTCCTCGCCGCCAGTCCGGCCACCGCGACGCCCCTGGCCTCTACTTCAACGACCACCACCACGACGTCGACCACGACCACGACCACGACCACGACGAATCCGACTACCACGACGACCAGTCCCACGACCACGACGACACTGCCGACGACCACGACGACGACCACCATCCCCAACAGGCCGAATCTGTCCTGGCCGAATCAAGTCAGCGCGGCTGCTGTGGTTCCGCAACTGTCGGTGATGGCGTCGTCGCCTTCTCAGCCCCGCGTTCCCATCGCGAGTCTCACGAAGATGATGACCACCTGGGTGGTGCTGCACACGCTGCCCCTCAGTCTTGGTCAGAACGGTCCCTGCGAGGTTGTACGTGCGAGCGACGTGGGTATCTATGACTACGACGTCGAAAGTGGCCAGTCCACGGTGAAGATCGTCGCCGGCATGACTCTGTGCGAGAGTGTCCTGCTTCGCGGGATGCTCGTCCACTCGGCCGGAGACTACGCCGAGTTGCTCGTGCACTTGACGGGCATGCACGAGCCGACCTTCGTTGCCGCGATGAACCAGTACGCGCGTGTACTCGGGCTCCGCCGCACTCACTACGTTGACGTCACGGGTATCTCACCGGGCGACGTGTCGACGGCGCAAGATCAGGCGACCTTGGCAGCGCAACTCATGACCACCGAGCCGATTGTTCGAGGTATCGTCGACCTTCCACGAACGCTGTTGCCGGTCGCCGGCGTCGTACAGTCCTTCACGCCGCTGGTTGGCCAGGCTGGCGTCGTGGGCGTGAAGTCTGGGTTTACGAACGAGGCCGGAGGCTGCGACGTCATGGCGGTTCAGTACCACCTCTCGAGCACGGTCATCACGACGTACACGGTCGTGCTGGGCGCGCACGGGGGCGATCCACTCGGGGTCGCTGGTGCGGACGCGTTGGCCCTTTCTCGATCGATACGTGCATCGATTGCACGCGTACGAACCACCACGGGGCTCGAGATCCAGTGGATCGGCTCGCCAGCGGATCTCGTCACGCCGGCA
>DASZIH010000009.1:0-15515 GCA_035949355.1 Acidimicrobiales bacterium | reverse complement strand
GCGTCCGATTGGATCCCGGCGGTCCAAGAGACCGACGCCTTGCTGGTGTGGGGTGGAGAGCCCCTCTACCTGTGTTACTGGATGCGTGAATCCGGGCTGGCGGACGTACTCGCGACGTTGGGTAATGAGACGGTCTACGTGGGAGTGAGCGGCGGGAGCATGGTGGTGGCGCCCAACTTTGGCGTGCCCTATGACGGCCTGAATCCACCGGTCGGCAGTGAAGAGGGTTTGGGATTTGTCGACTTTGCCGTGATTGGTCACCTCGACAATCCGGACATGCCGGACTTCTCCCTCGCCGGAATAGAAGAGTGGGCTTCGGGGGTGCCAGGTCCGGCGTACGGGATCGACGACGAGACCGCGATCAAGGTGGTCGATGGCGTCGTTGACGTCGTCTCTGAGGGCCATTGGAAGCTGTTCACGCCCTGACAGCGAGAGCCCGAACTCGCTGGAGCTCAGCTGAAGTGAGGTTCGTTTTCAGGCCAACGCTGTCATGCAAGATCCGGATCTGCGTAGAGACAGAACTGGTGCCCCTCGGGATCGAGGAGCACCCGCACTGAGTCTTGGGGCTGGTACTGCGCGAGGGTCGCACCGAGCGCGATCGACTCGGTCACCGCGGCGTCGAGGTCGTCGACGGCGACGTCGAGATG
Organism: Acidimicrobiales bacterium; assembly: GCA_035949355.1. Taxonomy (GTDB): domain Bacteria; phylum Actinomycetota; class Acidimicrobiia; order Acidimicrobiales; family RAAP-2; genus RAAP-2. The sequence goes on along the minus strand of DASZIH010000009.1, from coordinate 14,868 downwards.
GATCATCATCTGCTGCTCGCCTTCCTTGCCCGGCCACGTAGGAGCGACGAAATCGTCGTTCCTCTGAAAACTGATGAATGACGTCGTGCCAGGTACGGCAATCGCCGCTCCGTTCTCGTCCTCTTGGGACACCGGCCAGCCAAGGACGAGTGCGTAGAAGCGTGCGAGGAGATGTGGGTCTCGCGCGTCTAGGCATACGCCCCACCACTGCGTGCGCGAACGTCCGTTCATCCGCTCATTCTTTCACTCGCGCTTGGAAGACCGCTCTTACGTCTGGTGATGATGATGGCCAGTAGGTTTTCGTGATGGCGATGGGATCAGAGCTGGCACAACTTGATGGTTATCCGATGGAGGTGCGCTACAGCGAAGGTTCACTGGCGCGCGCGCGAGCGTGCGCGGACGTGGCCGCGCACGCCTACGTCTACTTCAGCCAGCTGTTTTCAGGATTCGAGCCCGAGATCGCCGTCATCGTCGCTGACGAGGCGGATTGGGCGAGCCGGCAACCCTACGGGCTCCCGTTCTTCAATGATGACGAAGGCCAGATTCGTCCGGGCATCGTCGTGATGTCCGCCGGGCCCGGAGATTTCTGGGTGGCATTGGGGGAGGACCTTCGAGAGGCGTCGCCAGCCGGCTTCTCGCGTCTCCTTTCGACGTACCCCGACGGCGCAGGTGGTTTGGATCTTCAACCATTCTTCGACCTGGTGACGATCCATGAACTGGGTCACGCCTTCGAAGTACTCGGGGATCTCAATCTGCCCACCTTCTGGCTAGGCGAGATCTTCGCCAACGTTGCCCTGCACTCATTCGTCGCGACGAAGCAACGCGACGATCTGGACACGCTTGAGGTCCTATCCATCGTGGGAGCGCAGAGTCCGCGTCTCGACGATCGAATTCGTGCCGAGGGCTACAGCACGCTCGAAGATCTCGAGGCGCACTACACGGGTGGTGACGACCCGATGAGCGTGCAGAACTACGTCTGGTACCAGTACCGATGGCAGCGCCTTGCCGCCGAAATGTTCGACGCCGACGGAGAGGCGGGACTTGTCCGTTTTTGGGAATGCTTCCATCAAACTGACCGATTCCGGTTCGGCGAGGTGTCGCGATCGGAGCTGGCAACGGTATTGGGCGTGGAAGTGAGTGAGACCCTCGGTCGTGCGATTCTGGAGTGGCGATAGTTCCCTCTGGATTCCCTTCGATAATCCACGATGTCCTCCACATGACGTCGAGCGAACTTTGAGTGCCGGACCTCAATTTGATCTGGATAGCTGACAATCTCGCGTAAGGACCGCTCATGGTGCTCGGGTTCTGGACTCGCGACAAGGACCAGCATGCGAACCGTTGGCTCAGTTTCAAAAAGTACGTCGGTCAACTCATCTGGATGCTCTCCGCCGTACGGGCGAACTATCTCAAGGTCTGCTCTCAACTTGGACTGCTCGAATACGAGCTCATCGTGCGTCAAAGACTCAGGCATCTTCACATTCTGGACCTTCGCTCACTGGTGGGCTGCAAGCTTGCGTTCCTCAGTCGATTTCGAACTACGGTGCACCAATGGTTAGCTACAGGTGGAAATGGAAGAGTGGCAAGGACCTAGCCCTCATTTCACTCGTGATCGTGGCCATCCGCGTTGTCGCGGCTCTCGTCGCGTCCGAGATTGGCAAGTCTTTCGTCGCGACAGGCACCAGACAGGTCGTTACCACGAACTCGCTCGTCTCTTCATTCATCAAATGGGACGCAGGATGGTACGTAAGGATCGCGCAGCACGGCTATCCGACGCTGAAGTCCCACGCCTTCTACCCGGCCTACCCACTCTTGATCCGAGTGTTCTCGCCGCTGGTCGGCTTCTCCGGAGGAGCTCTCGCGGTGGCATGGATCGCGGCGGTGTTCGCGGTCTGGGGCGTGATCGACGTCGCGCGGCGATTCGCCTCTCTGGAGGCCGCGCTGTTGGTTGGTGCGCTTTTCGCCTGGAACCCGGCGTCCATATTCTTGGTCGCTGGCTACCCCGAGGGGCTGCTGGTCGCCGCGATGATCTGGAGCCTGCGCTTCGCTCTCGAGAAGAAATGGCTCCGCGCCGCTCTCCTTGCTGGCGCGGCGAGTTGCATCCTGCCTCAAGGAACTGTCTCAGCGCTCGTCGTCGTGTTGGCCGTCATCGTGTCCGAGCCCCGACGACGAGGGCTCATTCACGCGATCTTCTACGGCGCGGTCGGCGAACTCGGTCTCATCGGTCTCCTCGTTTACGGTTGGGTCTCGACGGGCAACGCGTTCGTGAACGAGCGCGCCGAGAAATACGGCTGGCACAACGACTTCACGTACCCATTTCACGTCGTGCTTCGAGAGTTATCAATGATCGCGAACTCACCCGCGAACGGACAAGTACGAAGCGTCTACGTGCTGAACGCGACGGCGGGAATCCTCGGCGGAGTGTTGGCCGCCGCCGGGCTGTACCTGTGCTGGCGCGACCGAAAGTTGTTGCTACCGGTAACACTTCTGGCACTCGGGGTCTTCGTCTCGGTGGTCACGATCGACCTTGGCGCCGACTCCACTGCTCGTTTCATCTTGTTCCTGGCACCCCTGTACGTACTCGGAGCGGTCCTGATCGACCGAGTGCCCGCACGCGCACGACTGCCCTTGATGTTGAACGTGCTGCTGTGCTCGTCCATGCTGGCGGTTCTCTACGGCGCCATGTTCAACTTCGGTTGGTGGCTGACGTAATTCCGGATAACCGCACCTCACTCATCGACAGGGGTTGAGGTACTTGGTCGGGCTGGGGAGATTTGAACTCCCGATCTCTCGGCCCCCAGCCGAGCGCTCTAGACCAAACTAAGCCACAGCCCGTGAAGGAGCAATCCTACTCGGCGCGACTCAGTTGCTAGGTCGGTGCGCGCCGTGCGGCTGGTCCGGATTGGTCAACCAGGCGCGAGCTTCACACAGGAACGCGATGGTCTCTCCGGTGGCTTTCGCCTGGAGCGCTTCGAGTATGCGTTGATCAAGCGCCATCATCAATTCGTCAACCGCCATTGTGACTCCTTACTTATCCGCCGGCCGCAGCCGTGACTATTTCGACACTGCTGCCGTCCGCAACGACGGTGTCCAGCCACGCGGAACGACGAACGACCTCGCCATCGAGCGCGACCGCGATGCCCCGTGGCTCGATGCCGAGGCGAGAGAGAAGTGCTTCCACCGATTCGTTGAAGAACGCGTCGTCCTTGCCGTTGACGCGAATCACGCGAGACCCTCGGCGAAAGACTGTGCCTCGAGGGCTGCGAGCGGCGCGAGAGTCACGCCGTGACGATAGTGACCGGAGAGCCACGCCCAGCGCTCGTCGACCGTCTCGACGAAGGGGGCCAGATCCTTGCTCGCGGGACGCAGACCTTGACGCGTTTCGACGAGTGCCGCACTCTCGAGCGCGGGCACGAGGTCCAGGGCGTCGCGCAGTAGTCGCTGGAGTTCGCCCACTTCGACGACCAACTCTTCTTGCTCGTCGGACGAGGCCCCGAGAACGCAGTAGCCACCTGGCCGACTGACCATGTAAAGAGAGCGACCCCGCACGAAGGCGCGAAGCGTCGGTAAGGCGGAGCGGTCGACTCCCTGGACGCGCACCGTCATGCCTCTGACGGGACGTACGACGTTGGCGACTCGTTGCGCCACTCCGCGCGGGAGCGGCCGAGCGCCCGTGGCGAGGATACCCACGTCTCCTCGAAACGCTTGATCCTCGGTGGTGACCTCCACGTGATCGCCGTCGGTGGTGGCGCTGACTACGTGCTGGCGAACCATCGTCACGCCCAGCACCGCGTTGGCCTTCGTGAGGAGCGCAATGACTTGATCGGGGTCGAGCCACGCGTCGCCACCGAGCAACAGACCGTCGCCGACTCTTGGCGAGACGCTCGTAAAGATTTCTTCGTGATCGTCGCGAGTGACGCGGTCACTGACCACGCCGAAGGACGTCGCGACGAGCGCGAACTGGTCGACGAGTCGGCGATCGCTCGCGTCGTAACCAACGAGGAGCGTGCCGGTTTCGAAGAGTTCGAGCGTGTCGCCCGTGAGCTCGTGGAGTTCCCTTGCGACGGTACGCCACGCGGCGAGTGCGCCTCGTTGCAGCGTGAAGTTCTCCTCTTCACCAGGTGCCGCTTCGGCGTTCGGCGCGATCATGCCCGCCGCGGCCCACGTAGCCCCGGAGCCGGGGGAGGGGTCAAAGAGCGTGACGTGCCAACCAGCACGCGCGAGGTAGAAAGCGCTGGTAGTACCGATGACCCCGGCCCCCACGATCAGTACGTCACGTCTCTTCGTGGTCACGTGCCTAGCGTAGGGGGCAGGGCAACAAGGTCCCTTCGGTATAATGAACCCGGGTCAGCGTTGCCCCAGGACAAACGCCATGACCAGAGACCTCTACGACCCCTCCTTCGAACACGACGCCTGCGGCGTGGGCATGGTTGCGGATCTGACCGGGCAACCGACCAACGCCACCGTGCGCGACGCGCTGACGATCTTGGAGAACCTCGAACACCGTGGCGCGACGGGTTCGGACGTCGACTCAGGCGACGGCGCGGGCATCCTCATCCAGATGCCCGACGCGTACATCCGACACGTCTTTGGCGACGCGGTGCCCCCAAAGGGCGACTTTGGCGTAGCGAACTGGATGGTGGCCCCCGCGCTTGATCTCGCGCTCGTGAAGGAGACGATCCAACTAGCCCTTTCGAGAGTTGGTCTCACGTCCGGTGGCTGGCGCGAGGTGCCGGTCGACTCCTCGATCCTCGGACCGACGTCAAAGGCGTCCGAGCCGCGCTTCCTTCAACAACTCATCGTCCGAGCGAACGGTACCGACGAGGCGCCACTCGAACGCGCGCTCTACTGCGCACGCAAGGTGATCGAGCACACGATGGACGTCTACGCGTCGTCCTGCTCATCGCAAGTCCTGATCTACAAGGGCATGTTGACGTCGCCCCAGCTTCGTCTCTACTTCAAGGACCTCGCCGACGAACGACTGACGTCGGCGATCGCGGTGGTCCACAGTCGCTTCTCCACCAACGTGCTGCCACGATGGGACCTGGCCCAGCCCTTTCGCTACATCGCGCACAACGGCGAGATCAACACCGTGCGCGGCAACCGCAACTGGATGACGGCGCGCGAGACCACGCTCGAGAGCGACGCGCTGCCCCTTGCGGTGAGTGAGCTGACACCGATCATCACGGCGAACATGAGCGACTCCGCGAGCTTCGACGAGGTCGTCGAGCTCTTGGTGCACGCGGGCCGGTCGCTGCCGCACGCGGTACTGATGATGATTCCCGAAGCGTGGGAACGCTCCACCACCATGAGTCCGAGTCGTCGAGCGTTCTACCGCTACCACGCGGGCCTCATGGAACCGTGGGACGGACCAGCGTCCGTGACCTTCTGTGACGGCACGGTCGCCGGCGCGGTGCTCGATCGCAACGGCCTTCGTCCGGCGCGTTACTGGGTCACCAAGGACAAGCGCGTCATCTTCGCGAGTGAAGTCGGGGTCTTGGCGATCGATCCATCGAACATCGAACGTAAGGGTCGATTGCAGCCCGGTCGCGTCTTCCTCGTCGACGTCGAACAGGGCCGCATCATCGAGGACGAAGAACTGAAGGAGTCCTTGGCCACGAGAGCTCCCTACGAGGAGTGGCTCGATCGCCACCAGATCTCACTCGACGAGATCGAGACGACCTCGTCGCTCGCGCCCGAGTACCTCTCTATCGTGCGCCAGCAGGAGAGCTTCGGCTACAGCGAAGAGGACTTGCGCCTCATCGTGCGCCACATGGCCCAAGTGGGCGAAGAGCCCATCGGCTCAATGGGATCGGACACCACGTTGCCCGTCCTTTCGAAGTTGCCCCGCTCGATCTTCGACTACTTCACTCAACTCTTCGCCCAGGTCACGAACCCGCCCCTCGACGCCATCCGTGAAGAGCTCGTGACGTCGACGCGCGTGGTCATCGGCGGGGAGGAGAACCTCCTTCAAGAGAGTGAGGAACACTGCCAGCAGATCGTGTTGGCGTCACCCGTACTGAGCGTCAACGAACTGCAGAAGATCCGCTACATCAACGAACAGGCCGGCGTCGAAGGCTTTCGCACGACGGCTATCGACGGACTGTTTCTGGCGCACGGCAACGACAGCGCCGCCGAACGGTTGGCGAACGCGCTCGAGGACGTCACGAACCTCGTCGTCGACCAAGTCCGCTCGGGCGTCAACATCGTCATCTTGAGCGATCGCGGGACCTCGTTGACCCACGCCGCCATTCCGAGTCTCCTTCTCACCTCGGCGGTGCATCATCGTCTCGTCGCGGAACACCTGCGCACCAACGCGGCACTGATCATCGAAGCTGGCGACGTCCGAGAGGTCCATCACGTGGCTCTGTTGCTCGGCTTTGGTGCCTCGGCCGTGTGTCCGTACTTGGCCTATGAGTCGATCGACGCGCTCATCGAGGAGGGTGAGCTCACGGAGCTCACGGCCGCCGACGCCCGCTACAAGTACGGCAAGACCCTGAACAAGGGCGTGGTGAAGGTGATGTCGAAGATGGGCGTCTCCACCGTCGCGAGCTACGTTGGCTCACAGCTCTTCGAGCCAGTCGGACTCTCGGACGACGTCCTCACGCGCTACTTCCCGGGATTTCACTCGCGACTCGGTGGCGTGACGCTCGAGCATCTCGCGAAGGGCGTGCTGCGCTGGCACGCGAGTGCCTTCGAGCCCGAGGTGGGCGAGCGCGTCGAGATCACCAATCGTGGTGAGTACCAGTGGCGCCGCGAAGGTGAACTGCACCTCTTCAATCCCCGCACGGTGCAGAAGCTCCAACACGCCACGCGCGAGAAGCGCTTCGACCTCTTCAAGGAGTACACGACGCTCGTGGACGAGCAGAGCGAAGGAAAGCTGACGCTGCGCTCACTGTTGTCGCTCGTGCCCAGCCCGTCACCGCTTCCCCTCGACGAGGTGGAGAGCGTGGCCTCGATCGTGAAACGATTCAGCAGTGGCGCGATGTCGTACGGATCGATCTCCGAAGAGGCGCACACGACGCTCGCGATCGCGATGAATCGACTGGGCGCGAAGTCCAACACCGGTGAGGGGGGCGAGGACGAGGAGCGCTTTGACACGTCGGACCCACAGCACAACACGCGGTCGGCGATCAAACAGGTCGCGTCGGGTCGATTCGGGGTGACGAGTCAGTTCCTTGTGAACGCCGACGACCTCCAAATCAAGATGGCCCAGGGCGCCAAGCCCGGCGAGGGTGGCCAGCTCCCCGGCACCAAGGTCTACCCCTGGATCGCCAAGACGCGTCACTCGACGCCGGGCGTCGGTCTCATCTCGCCACCGCCACACCACGACATCTACTCCATTGAAGACCTCGCCCAGCTCATCTACGACCTCAAGTGTGCGAACGACCAGGCACGGGTCCACGTCAAGCTCGTGAGCGAGCAAGGAGTGGGCACCATCGCGGCGGGTGTCGCGAAGGCGCACGCCGACGTGATCCTCATCTCGGGTCACGACGGCGGGACGGGCGCCGCCCCGTTGACGTCACTCAAGCACGCGGGCACGCCCTGGGAGTTGGGCCTCGCCGAGGCGCACCAGACCCTCGCCGCGAACGGCCTGCGCAGCCGTGTGACGCTCCAAACGGACGGACAGCTCAAGACGGGTCGCGACGTCATCATGGCGGCCCTCCTCGGCGCCGAGGAGTTCGGTTTCGCCACCGCGCCGCTCGTCGTGGCCGGCTGCGTGATGATGCGCGTCTGTCACCTCGACACCTGTCCCGTCGGCATCGCGACACAGAATCCGAAGTTGCGCGAACGCTTCAGGGGCAAGCCCGAGTTCGTTGAGAACTTCTTCGAGTTCATCGCCCAAGAGGTAAGGGAGTACCTAGCGCTGCTCGGCGCCCGCACGATCGACGAAGTGATTGGCGACGTGTCGAAGTTGTCGTTCAACGAACTGGGCGATCCGACCAACGATCTCGATCTCTCCGCGCTGTTGGCGGTCGTGGCGCCCGACCAGCGTCGCCAGAGCGTCAAGCAGGACCACGGCCTCGACGGCGCGCTCGACTGGGCGTTCCTCTCTGACGCCGTCACCGCGGCGACCAGCGGCTCGACCTTCCACTACGCCACCGACGTTCGCAACGTGAACCGCGCGGTCGGCACCTTGACGGGAAGCGCCGTCACGCGGGCCTTGGGGCTGCGGACGCTTCGCGACGACCACATCCAGATCGACCTACGCGGCTCCGCGGGTCAGAGTCTCGGCGCGTTCATCCCCGCGGGTCTCACGATCCGCCTCAGCGGCGACACCAACGACTACGCGGGCAAGGGCCTCTCGGGCGGTCGTATCGTCATTCGTCCAGATGAGTCGGCGACGTTCGCGAGTGACGAGAACATCATCGCGGGCAACGTCATCGCCTACGGCGCGACGAGCGGTGAGATCTTCATCAGTGGCGTCGTAGGGGAGCGCTGCGCCGTGCGCAACTCCGGCGCGACGGTCGTCGTCGAGGGCACGGGCGACCACGCCTGTGAGTACATGACCGGCGGCGTCGTGGTGATTCTCGGCAACGTCGGACGAAACCTCGCGGCTGGTATGTCGGGCGGCACGCTCTTTCTCTATGACCCGGACGCCACCGTGCACGACCACCTGAGCGCCGGGGTCTACGAGATCGAACTGTTGGAGAGCGAGGACGATGAGCGGCTCTTCGCCCTTCTCGAGCGATTCCGCGACGAGACGGGATCGAAGAAGGCCGATCGCCTGCTCAAGAACTGGCGCTACGAGCGCATGAACTTCATCCGGCTCGAGACGTCGGAGTACCAGCGGATACGTGACGAGGCGAAAGGTGGGTAAGGTCACCGGCTTTCTCGATTTCGAACGACGCGGCCCGCAGTACCGACCGGTCCCGGTGCGGCTTCGCGACTGGCGCGAAGTCTACGAAGCGCAGAGCGACGAGGAGATCGCGGTCCAGGGCGCTCGCTGCATGGACTGCGGCATCCCCTTCTGCATGCAGGGCTGCCCGCTGGGCAATCGGATTCCCGTCTTCAACGATCGCGTCTTTCACTACCAGTGGGCCCAGGCGGCCGACCAGCTCTTCAGCACGAACAACTTCCCCGAGTTCACGGGTCGACTGTGTCCCGCGCCCTGTGAGTCGGCGTGCGTGCTCGGCATCACGAGCGATCCCGTCACCATCGAGCGACTCGAGTACGAAGTGGCCGAACACGCCTTCTCGAACGACGTGCCGGTGTCGCGACCGACGCCCGACGAGAGCGGTCGTCGCGTCGCCATCGTAGGTTCGGGACCCGCGGGCCTCGCGGCCGCGGCGCAGCTACGAAGCGTCGGGCACGCCGTGAGCGTGTTCGAACGAAGTGACGCCATCGGTGGCCTCCTTCGCTACGGCATTCCCGAGTTCAAGATGGAGAAGTCCGTCATCGAGCGCCGCCTGGAGGTCATGATCAGTGACGGTGTCGAGTTCTTCACGGGCGTGAGCGTCGGCGCCGCCGAGACGCCGCTGAGCGCGTTGCAGGACGACTTCGACGCGGTCCTGCTCGCGATCGGTTCGACGATCCCTCGACTGATTCCGGTGCCGGGCGCCGATCTCGACGGCGTCTACCCGGCGATGACGTACCTCGAAGCGTCCAATCGCGCGGTGAACACCGGCACCACGCCCGCCATCAACGCGCAGGGCCTGCACGTCGTCATTCTCGGAGGTGGGGACACGGGCGCCGACTGTCTCGGCACCGTGCACCGCCAGGGTGCCGCGTCCGTCACGCAGATCGAGATCTTGGACCGACCACCAGACGAGCGACCCTCGGACCAGCCGTGGCCAACCATGGCGCGACTCTTCAAGACCACCTCCGCCCACGCCGAGGGTGGCGAACGGCGTTTCTCCACCGAGACACTCGAGTTTCGCGGCGAGTCAAGCGTGTCGTCGCTCGTGGTGCAAGACCACGTGACCAACGACACCGTCACGATCGCTGCCGACCTCGTGCTGATAGCGGCTGGCTTCACCGGTCCCGAACTCGACGACCTCGGACTGAACGCTGAGCAGTTTCTCAGTCCACGTCGGACCTTGGCGGTCGACGACTCGTGGCGTGTGGTGAACGTCGAAGGCGCGGCGCCCGTCTTCGCCTGTGGCGACGCCGTTCGCGGCCAGAGCTTGATCGTGTGGGCCATCGCCGAAGGGCGAAGCGCCGCGTCCGCCATCGACGCGCATCTCTCGGGCCGTGAGAGCGCGCTACCGGCGCCCGTCGAGCCCTACAGCCTCTCGTGGTGAACACGGGACGAGTCGCGGTTTTGTAGCATCGAGCCAACGGTGTATCGAGGGGGACCATGAAGAGCACGATGCAAGAGGCGCCGCTGCTGATTAGTGGCATCCTTCGCCACGGCGAGTACGTCTACGCGGACAAGAAGGTCTTCACCGTGACGCCCGAAGGCGTGGACGAGGCGACGTTCTTTCAGATTGCGAAACGAGCCGAACAGCTCGCCGCCGCCCTCACGAAACTGGGCGTGCAACGCGGCGACCGCGTCGGGACGTTCATGTGGAACAACCAGACGCACATGGAGGCCTACCTCGCCGTGCCGTCCATGGGCGCGGTCCTGCACACCTTGAACATCCGTCTGTTCCCCGAGCAGCTCGTGTACATCATCAACCACGCGGAAGACGAGATCATCATCGTTGACGCCTCGCTGGTACCTCTCTTCGCTCGAGTGCGCGATCAGATCCCGGGCGTCAAGACCATCATCGTGAACGGACCCGAATCAACGGGCGTGCTGGGCGAGACCCTAGACTACGAGACGCTCGTGGCCGCGGAGCGCCCCGGCTTCGAGTGGCCGGAACTCGACGAGCGTGACGCCGCGATCATGTGTTACACCTCGGGCACGACCGGCAACCCCAAGGGCGTCGTGTACTCGCACCGTTCGACGTGGCTGCACTCGATGGCCTCGATGACCGCTAACTCGGTGGGACTGTGTGAGAAAGACCGAAGCCTCCTGATCGTGCCGATGTTCCACGTCAACGCGTGGGGCTCGGTGTACACGTCCTTCTTCGCGGGCGTCGAGTTGATCATGCCCCAGATGTTCCTCCAGGGCGCACCGATCATCAAGATGATCCGCGAACTTCGTCCGACGATCTCGCTCGGCGTGCCGACCATCTGGAACGACGTGTTGCGCGTCGCCGAGACGACACCCGAGACCGACCTGTCGAGTCTTCGAGCTATCCTCGCTGGCGGCTCCGCCGTGCCGCGCTCGATGATCGAGGCGTTTCGCGACCTCTACGGGCTCGACATGCTCCAGGGTTGGGGTATGACCGAGACGAGCCCGCTGGCCGCGGTGTCGATTCCTCCTGCGGGCACGCCACCCGAGCTCGAGATCGACTATCGCGTGAAGGCAGGACGCGTCGTCGCGGGCGTGGAGTTGCGTCTCACCGACGACGAGGGCAAAGTCCTCGCGAGGGACGGCAAGACGGTCGGCGAATTCGAGATCCGAGGCCCGTGGATCACGGGTTCGTACTTCGGCGTCGACGACCCCGACAAGTTCCGTGACGGGTGGCTACGCACCGGCGACATCGGCACCCTCGACGAAGAGGGTTTCATGGTCGTGAGCGACCGAACGAAGGACGTCATCAAGTCCGGCGGCGAGTGGATCAGCTCCGTCGACCTCGAAGTCACGATGATGGCGCACCCCGCCGTCTTCGAAGCGGCCGTGATCGCGGTTCCGGACGAGAAGTGGCAGGAGCGGCCGCTCTGTTGCGTGGTGTTAAAACCTGACGCCAACGCGAGCGCACAAGAGCTCAAGGCGTTCCTCGCCGAGCGAGTGGCGAAGTGGTGGCTGCCCGAACGTTGGACCTTCATCGAGAGTGTGCCCAAGACCAGCGTAGGCAAGTTTGACAAGAAGGTCCTGCGCGCCCAGTACGCCGAGGGCGATCTCGACGTCGTGACCGTCGACTAGTGGAGTCATTGGACGACTTGGCCGACGAGGTTGCCGCACTCGAACGTCGCGTCGCCGACGCGATCTTCGACACCGTGAGAGCGCAGCTACGCAGTGACGAGGCGGAAGGCGCCAAAGAACTCGAACGTCAACTCGCTAAGGTCCGACGGAGCCTCCAAAAGGCCGAACACCTTCTTCGGCGAACTGAAACGGACTAAAGAGTCCAGTCGTTGACGACGTCGATGACCTGGCGAAGGTTCGAGTAGTTGCGCCCGTCGAAGTCGAACGAGAGCGTCTGCTCGTTCTCCACTTGGTAGCCAACGCCTTCGTTGAACATAGGCACTTTCGCGCGCAGTCCGTCGAGTTGCTCGGACGTGGGCGCGTGGTGCAGTGACATCAAGCCACGAGCTCCTTCGATGGCGAAGTCTCGGTAGTTCGAGTAGAAGTGCTCGATCTCGTCGACGGTCTCGGCGATCGACGTGGCCAAGCGAACGAGGAACATGTCGTCGGTCGCCACGTAGTGATTTCGCACGATGCCCTCGTTGATGAAGGTCATCCACTGCTTCCAGAACATGCCGTCAGGCGTGTCGAGCAGGATGACCGGCGCCGGCGTGGTCTTACCGGTGTCGAGCAGGGTCAGAACCTCGAAGAGTTCGTCCATGGTGCCGAGACCGCCCGGCAGCACGACGAACGCGTTCGCTGGGCGCGTCAAGGCGACCTTTCGCGTGAAGAAGTACTTCATGGTCACGAGATTGTCGACGGTGTCGATATAGGCATTGGCGTTCTGCTCGAACGGCAACTGAATGTTGACGCCGAGCGTGTTCGCCATCCCCGCGCCTCTTGCGGAAGCCTCCATAATCCCTGGACCGGCGCCCGAGATGATGATCCACTCTCGCTCCGCCATGGCTTGAGCCAGCTCTCGCGTCATCTCGTAGAGGGGACTGTCGATCTTGGTTCGCGCCGAGCCGAAGATGGTCAACTTAGACCGGTCGCTCCACTTCTCGAAGAGGTTGAACGCTTCGAGGAGCTCGTTCACCGCGCGTGCCGCGACGCGAAGATTCTTGGTGTCGACGTCCGACTCGGCGACCGCCACGACGCGCGCGAGCAAGTCCCGCAGGAGTGCGCGACGGTCGTCGGAGAGTTCGGTGTCCTCGCCGATGTCGTCGAGCAGCGTTTCGATGAGCGAGGTCACGGCTACAACGTCTGGTAGAGCGTGCTTCGCTGATGCAGTGGTCGCTCGAGTGGCGCGACGAGGTCCTCCAGCGACTTGACGTCCATCTCTTGTCCGTGGGTCGCTCCTGCGGCGCGCGAGATGTTCTCGTCCATCAACGTGCCACCCAGGTCATTGGCGCCCGCCTGGAGGATCCGCCTCGAACCCTCGACGCCCATCTTCACCCAACTGACCTGGATGTTGTCGATCAACGTCGCGTAGTGCAGCCGCGCGACCGCGTGCATCAAGACGGCTTCGCGAAACGTCGGGCCCTTGCGTGAACGGCCCTTCAAGAAGAGTGGCGTCGCCATGTGCACGAAGGGCAGCGGCACGAACTCCGTGAAACCGCCGGTCTGCTTTTGCAGTTCACGGGTGCGCAGGAGGTGCGTGGCCCAACTCTCGGGACCTTCGACCGCGCCGAACATGATCGTGATGTTCGAGCGCAAGCCCACCTCGTGCGCCGTGCGGTGGACTTCGAGCCACTGATCGGAGTTGATCTTGTCGGGACAGAGCACCGCGCGGATCCGGTCATCGAGTATCTCCGCGGCGGTTCCCGGCAACGTCTTGAGTCCCGCGTCCTTCAATCGCGTGAGGTACGTCGCGAGGTCTTGCTCGGACCGGCGCGCGCCTTCGAATACCTCGAGCGCGCTGAAGGCGTGGATGTGAATCGTCGGCGACCCGGCGCGCACAGCGGCCACGACGTGGATGTAGTAGTCGCCGTCGAAGTTGGGATGGATGCCGCCCTGGAGGCAGACTTCCGTCGCGCCACGCTCTTCTGCCTCGCGGACGCGCTCGCTGATCTCGTCCAAAGTCAAGAGGTAGGGGTCGCCCCGTAAGTTCAGCGAGAGCGGCCCCTTGGAGAAGGCGCAGAAGCGACACTTGAAGGTACAGACGTTGGTGTAGTTGATGTTGCGATTGATGACGAAGCTGACCGCGTCACCGACGAGGTCCTGGCGAACGGCGTTCGCGAGGTCGACGACGGCGTTGTAGTCACCACCACGGGCGTTGAAGAGGGTGACCAGTTCGCGCGCGTCGAAGTCGTAGCCAGGTACGTAGCGCGCGAGCAGACTCTCCACGGCGCTCGTGCGCGTCGTTGAGCTCGGCGGCGTCGGAGGCGTGTGATCGGTGCCCGAATACCATGAATCGTTTCGAGCGAGTGAGTGCGCGTCGGCCTGGGCGAGGACTACGGGCCGCACCTTCTCGTCCAGGAAGTCCGTACGTCCACCCACGAACTCGGGATAGACGGTGAGCCGCGGCGTCAGATGGAAGCCGCGTCGCTCGCACTCGCTCGCCAGCGCGGACACCGCGGGCCACGCGCGCTCCGGGTTCACGTGATCGGCGGTGACGGGAGAGATGCCGCCGAAGTCGTCGATGCCAAAGTCGAGCAGTCGCGCGGGATCGTCACTGAGGTTCGGCGGTGCCTGAAGATGGATGTCGTCGGGTAACAAGATGCGCGCCGCCGCGACGGTCCAGTGGAACTCTTCGTCACTCGCGGCTGGGTGCGAGGCCATGGCCGTGCGCGCTTTGGGCAGGAAGTTCTGCACGATCACCTCTTGGACGTGGCCAAACTCGTCGTGCGCGAGCGCGATGGCCTCGAGGGTCTCGACGCGGTCCTGGCGAGATTCGCCAATGCCCACCAATAACCCAGTAGTGAAGGGAATCTTCATCTCGCCCGCGAAGCGAAGCGTGTCGAGTCGGCGCTGTGGATGCTTGTCGGGCGCCAGTCGGTGGGCCGCGACGTCGGCCAGGGTCTCGAGCATCATTC
>DASZIH010000008.1:0-22953 GCA_035949355.1 Acidimicrobiales bacterium | reverse complement strand
CCACCGAGCACCCGGATGCAAAGGACTTCCTTCGCACCGGAGTTGTCGGCGACCTTCAGTCGACTCTCTTGTTGAATCATCGAGCACGCTCCACGATCTCGGTCAAGCGCCAGCGCTTGAGCTTCGAAAGGGGACGGGTCTCTTGCACGCGAACCTTGTCGCCCACCTTCGCTTCGTTCTTCTCGTCGTGCACGTAGAGCTTCTTGGTGCGCTGGACGGTCTTGCCGTAGCGCGCGTGGCGAACTCGCTCGTTCACCGCGACGACCAACGTCGAGTCCATCTTGTCCGAGACGACGATGCCCTCACGGACCTTGCGTGGGTTGGAACGCGAGTCGTCGGTGTCCTCGAGCGCGACAGCCGTGGGCTCGACCTTGGTCTCGACCTTGGTCTCAGCGGGTGCTTCGACGACGGCTTCGACCGGGGCCTCGACGACGGCCTCGACCGGGGTCTCCGCCGCGACGTCCGTTACCTCTTCGTTGGTGGGTTCGTTCGTGGTTTCGTCACTCATGACTTTGTACCTTCTTCTAGAGCTTCGGCGGCCGCGATCTCGCGTTCACGCATGAACGTCGAGAGGCGCGCGATGTCCTTGCGCACCGCGCCGAGGCGGGCTGAGTTGTCGAGCTGACCGGTCGCCAACTGGAAACGAAGGTTGAAGAGCTCGCGACGGGCCTCGCCCAGTCGTCCGAGCAGTTCTGAGTCGCCGAGGCGACGCAGCTCTTCGACGTGTTCTTTGGTCTTAGCCATTAGATCGTCACCTCCGGGGTGCCGTGGGTCCCAGGACGAATAACGAACTTCGCCTTGATGGGGAGTTTTTGGATGGCGCGTTCCATCGCGGCGCGCGCCAACGTCTCGTCGACACCACCGAGCTCGAACAACATGCGGCCAGGCTTCACGACGGCGACCCAGAACTCGGGGTTGCCCTTGCCTGATCCCATGCGGGTCTCAGCAGGCTTCTGCGTGACGGGCTTGTCGGGAAAGACGCGGATCCAGACCTTGCCACCACGCTTCACGTGGCGGGTCATCGCGATACGGGCTGCTTCGATCTGGCGGGCGGTGACCCAGCCGGACTCGAGGGCCTGGATTCCGAAGTCACCAAAGTTGAGATCGACCCCACCCTTGGCCATACCGGCCCGACGACCGCGCATCTGCTTGCGGTGCTTAGTTTTGCGGGGCATCAACATGGTTACTCGGCGTCCTTTCGAAAGTGAGGCGTGTCGGTGTGGTCCGACGCGGTGCGACGCTCGATCTCTTCTTCGACGGTCAACTGCGCCTCGACTTCGGGCGTGGAAGCCAGGAGGTCCGCGACCGGCGTGTCGGTGACGGCGTCGTCAGCCACGTCATCCAAGATCTCATTGGTCGTCTCGTGCTGCTGCGCTTCGGCGACCTTGTTCGAGACAGTGCCCTGCATCTCTTCGACGACGGCGTCGTCGGCGACAGGCTCGGCGTCCACGCGACGGCGACCGCCGCCGGCACGAACGACGCCCTTGGGCGTGGCGGGTGAAGCACCGACGGGGACCGCGTCACCCGCGGCCATGGCCGCTTCGCGCACGATCTTCTCGTCGTTGGTCAACTGGTAGGGCAAGATGTCGCCCTTGTAGATCCAGACCTTCACGCCGACGCGACCCGTCGAGGTGCGCGCTTCGCGAAAGCCGTAGTCGATGTCGGCGCGCAGCGTGTGCAGCGGTACGCGACCTTCACGGTAGGACTCGCGCCGTGACATCTCCGCGCCACCGAGACGACCGGAGGCTTGGATCTTCACGCCCATGGCGCCGGCCTTCTGGACCGTCTGGATACCGCGCTTCATGGCGCGGCGAAAGGCCACGCGGCGAAGCAACTGGTCGCAGATGCCTTGGGCGATGAGCGCGGCGTCGAGCTCGGGCTGCTTGATCTCTTGGATGTTGAGCGAGATCTTGTTCTTCTGACCGGTGATCTTCTCGAGGTCCTTCTTCAGACGCTCGGCCTCGGCACCACGGCGTCCGATGACGATGCCCGGGCGCGCGGTGTGGATGTCGACGCGGATCCGGTCCGAGTTGCGCTCGATCTCGATGCGCGAGACGGCGGCACTCTCGAGCTGGCGCGTCAGGTAGTCACGGATCTTCCAGTCCTCGATGACGAGGTCCTTGTAGCCGCGCTCCTTGAACCAGCGCGACTTCCAGTCCGTCGTGATACCGAGACGGAAACCGTAGGGGTTTACCTTCTGACCCATTAGTTGGTCTCCTCCGTGGTGTCCGTGGACACCGTCTCATCGTTCTCGTCGGCGACCTCGGTCGCTGGCGTCTCGTCGTCGTAGTCGCTGATCGTGGCGACGTCGGTGACTTCCTCACCCGCGTCGTTGACGAAGGTCTCGGGGCTGTCGCTCTCGGTCGCCTCGAGTGAGGCGTTGGCCGCTTCGATCTCAGCGGCGGCGTCGAGTTCGGCCTGTGCTTCGTGGGCCGCTTCGCGCTTGTTCAGACTCGCGGTCTGGTCGGCGCGGCGACGCGATGAAGCGACGCGACGCGAACGGCTCGCGGCGGCCTGCTCGGTGCGCGCACTGCGCAGGTGCTCGAGGCGCTCTTCGTCCATGCGCGACACGATCACGGTGATGTGGGTGGAACGCTTGAAGATCTTGCCCGCGCGACCACGCGCGCGAGGAGAGAAGCGCTTCATGGTGATGCCCTCGTCGGCGTAGGCCGCCGAGACGTAGAGCTCTTCGGCGACTTGACCGTCGTTGTTGACGGCGTTCGCGACGGCCGAGGCGAGGACCTTGCCAATGACGTCGGCGGCCTCGCGCGTCGTGCCGGCGAGGATCTCACGAGCCGTGTTCACGTCTTCGCCGCGCACGATGTTGAGTACCACGCGCGCCTTGCTCGCCGACATCGGAAAGCCGCGCAGCGTGGCGCGGGTTCCCGGGCGTTCGTTGGTCTTGGAAGCGGTCATTAGCGCCTACCCGTCTTTTCCTGGCCCGCGTGAAACTTGAAGGTGCGCGTGGGCGCGAACTCGCCGAGCTTGTGGCCGACCATGGACTCGTTCACGAAGACCGGCACGTGACGACGTCCGTCGTGCACGGCGAAGGTGTGGCCGACCATGTCGGGGATGACTGTCGAGCGACGGCTCCAGGTCTTGATGACCTTCTTCTCGTTGGCCGCGTTCATGGCGTCCACCTTCTTCAAAAGGTGGGTGTCGATGAAGGGACCCTTTTTTAGGCTGCGTGACATTGTCTACCTACCTCCGCGCGCCGCGTCCACGGCGGCGTCGAATAATGAGCGCGTCTGATGTCTTTGGCAGACGCGTACGACCTTCGGGCTGACCCCACGGCGAGACCGGGTGACGACCACCGGAGGTCTTGCCCTCACCACCACCGAGTGGGTGGTCGACCGGGTTCATGGCGACACCACGAGTCTGGGGGCGGATGCCCTTCCAGCGGTTGCGGCCGGCCTTACCGA
The DNA here is from genome assembly GCA_035949355.1 of Acidimicrobiales bacterium. GTDB lineage: Bacteria > Actinomycetota > Acidimicrobiia > Acidimicrobiales > RAAP-2 > RAAP-2. Next base: position 19,531 of record DASZIH010000008.1, on the reverse strand, counting down.
TCTTGATCAGTTCGTGCTCGGAGTTGCCGACGATGCCGAGCGTCGCGCGACAGTCGATCGGCACGCGGCGCATCTCGGTCGAGGGAAGTCGAAGGGTGGCGAAGCCACCGTCTTTCGCCACGAGCTGCACGCTCATGCCGGCGCTTCGGGCCATCTTGCCGCCCCCGCCGGGACGAAGCTCGACGTTGTGCACGGTGGACCCGGTCGGGATGAAGCGCATCGGCAACGAGTTACCGGTGCGGATGTCGGCCTTGGGACCGGACTCGACGTACTCGCCCACCTTCAGGCCGTTGGGCGCGAGGATGTAGCGCTTCTCGCCGTCGGCGTAGTGCAACAGCGCGATGCGACACGTGCGGTTGGGGTCGTACTCGATGGTGGCGACCTTCGCGGGAATGTGGTCCTTGTTGCGCTTGAAGTCGATGATGCGGTACTGCTGCTTGTGACCACCACCGCGGTGACGCGAGGTCTTGCGGCCGTAGTTGTTGCGGCCACCGGACTTGGGCTTCGGCGAGAGCAACGACTTCTCCGGCGTCGAGGTCGTCAGTTCGGCGAAGTCCGAGACCGTCTGGAAACGACGACCGGGGCTGGTTGGTTTGCGATGACGAAGTGCCATGGTGTTCCTTAGTTCTCGAAGAGGTTGATCGTGTCGCCCTGTTTCAAGGTGACGAAGGCTCGCTTGGTGTTGGGCTTCGAACCGCGCACACCGGTGCGACGGTTGCGCGTGTTCTTACCCTTGCGATTGAGGGTGTTGACGTTGATGACCTTCACGTTGAAGGCCTGCTCGACGGCGTTACGCACGTCGATCTTCGTGGCGCGCGGGTCGACGACGAACACGTAGGTGCCCGTGTCCATGAGGCCGTAGGTCTTCTCCGAGACCACGGGGCGAATCAGGATGTTCATGGCGTCGCGCATCAGGCAATCACTTTCGCGGTCGGCAACGTGGCGTCGGTGAAGAGCAGCCAGTCGCAGTCGAGGACGTCGTAGGCGTTCAGTTCGCCCGCGTCGATGGTCTTCACGTTCGAGAGGTTGCGGAACGAGCGCACGGCCGTGGCGTCGTCGCGACCGAGCACGATGAGGATCTTGCCTTCGAGCCCCAGCGCGCGCATCGCGGTGATCGCGTCTTTGGTCTTGGGCTCGCTCCAGTTGTCGAAGCTGTCGACGATGGCGATACGCTCCATGTTCGCGCGGTCCGACAGGGCCGAGTAGAGCGCGAGGCGGATCATCTTCTTCGGGGTCTTCTGCTCGTAGCTGCGCGGCTTCGGTCCGAGCGCGATGCCACCACCCGGGTAGTGCGGCGCGCGGATGGTTCCCTGGCGGGCGCCACCGGTGCCCTTTTGGTTGAACGGCTTCTTGCCACCACCGCGGACTTCCTTGCGGGTCTTGGTGGACTGGGTGCCGGAACGCTTGGCGGCGAGCTGGGCCTTGACGACCTGGTGCATCACGGCCATGTTGGGCGTGACACCGAAGTACGTGGGCTCTAAGTCCACCGAGCCGAGCTCGGCGCCACTCAGTGACCTACGCGTCACGGAGTGCTCGACCAGTGCGGGACGGTCCTTCTTGATCGGACCGCGAAGGGTAAAGGTCTCACTCATCGGTTACCTCCGGCCTTCATCGGGTTCTTCACCGACGTGCGCAGCACGACGACGCCGCCGCGAGGGCCGGGAACGGCGCCCTTCACGAGGACGAGGTGACGCTCGACGTCGACCGAGATGACCTCGAGGTTGGTGGTCGTGACCTGTGAGCCACCCATACGTCCGGCCATCTTCGTGCCCTTGAAGACGCGACCCGGCGTCGCGCAGGCGCCGATGGAGCCGGGCGCGCGGTGGTGCTTGTGGTTACCGTGCGCGGCGCCTTGACCCGAGAAGTTGTGGCGCTTCATGCCACCGGCGAAGCCCTTGCCCTTGGAGACGGCCGTCGCGTCGATCATCTCGCCCTTTTCGAAGGAGTCGGCGAGGATCTCTTGTCCGACGCTGTAGCCCGTCACGTCGTCGAGACGCAGTTCGACGAGCTTCTTGCCGGGCGTGACGCCAGCCTTCTCGTAGTGTCCGAGCTCGGGCTTCGTGAGCGTCGACGTGCGGCGCGTGCCCCACGTGACCTGCACGGCCGAGTAGCCCTCTTTTTCGGGGGTCTTCACCTGGACGACGCGTGCTGGGCTGACCCGAACGACCGTAACCGGGATCGCCCGGTTCTGGTCATCCCAGACTTGGGTCATGCCCACCTTCTCGCCGACGATCGCTTTGGCCGCCACGTTTTCCTCTTCCTCTACTTATCTCTACGTCGACCAGGGCCGACATACAGACGCTCCGCCGGGCCATGAAAACCCGAACGGAGCGCTCGACTGGTTGGCTCAGCGTTCCAAAAATTGGCAACTGAACACTTCTGTTGTTCGCCTCATTCGCAAAGAATGGGGCTATTAACCGTACACCATCGGACCCCGTGGGCGCAAAGCCCACGGGACCGAGGCGTTAGTTCTGGCGAATCTTGATCTCGATGTCGACGCCGGCCGGAAGGTCGAGTCGCTGGAGCGAGTCGACCGTCTTCGCGGTGTGGTCCACGATGTCCAAAAGACGCTTGTGAATACGCATTTCGAAGTGCTCACGGCTGTCTTTGTGCTTGTGGGGCCCACGAACCACCGTGTAGCGGTGCTTCTCGGTGGGCAGAGGCACTGGCCCCTGCACCCGGGCGTTCGTGCGCTCGACCGTTTGGACGATCTTCGCGGTGGACTGGTCCAAGACGCCGTGGTCGAAGGCCTTCAATCGGATTCGAATCATCTGTCGGTTGTCGGCCATGACCAGTCCTACTTCAGGATCTTCGTGACGCGGCCGGAACCTACGGTGCGGCCACCTTCGCGGATCGAGAAGGTGAGACCCTCTTCCATCGCGATGGGCTTACCGAGGGTGACGGTCATGTCGGTGTTGTCACCGGGCATCACCATTTCGGTGCCCGAGGGCAGCTCGATGGTTCCCGTGACGTCGGTGGTGCGGAAGTAGAACTGCGGACGGTAGTTCGCGAAGAACGGCTTGTGACGGCCGCCCTCTTCCTTCGTCAAGACGTAGACGGCAGCCTCGAAGTTGGTGTGCGGCGTGATGGTGCCCGGCTTGCAGAGGACCTGACCGCGCTCGACGTCTTCCTTCTTCGTACCGCGAAGGAGCGCCCCGAGGTTGTCGCCCGCGCGACCCTCGTCGAGGAGCTTGCGGAACATCTCGATGCCTGTGACGACCGTCTTTTGCGTGTCACGCAGACCAACGATCTCGACTTCGTCGCCGACCTTCACGATGCCCTGCTCGACCTTGCCGGTCACGACGGTGCCACGACCGGTGATGGACATGACGTCTTCGATCGACATGAGGAAGGGCTTGTCGAGGGCGCGCACGGGCTCGGGGATGTAACTGTCCACCGCGTCCATGAGCTCCATGACCTTGTCGCCCCACGCCTGGTCGCCTTCGAGGGCCTTCAGGGCGGAGACGCGCACGATGGGCGTGTCGTCACCGGGGAAGTCGTAGCTCGACAGGAGTTCACGAACTTCCATCTCGACGAGCTCGAGGAGCTCTTCGTCTTCGACCATGTCGGCCTTGTTGAGGGCTACGACGATGAAGGGCACGCCGACCTGACGGGCGAGCAGCACGTGCTCACGGGTCTGGGGCATGGGACCGTCGTTGGCCGACACGACGAGGATGGCGCCGTCGACCTGAGCGGCGCCCGTGATCATGTTCTTCACGTAGTCGGCGTGGCCGGGCATGTCGACGTGGGCGTAGTGACGGTTCGCCGTCTCGTACTCCACGTGGGCAATTGAGATGGTGATGCCGCGCTGGCGCTCTTCTGGGGCCTTGTCGATCTGGTCGAAGGGCGTGAAGGCGGATCCGGGGATGCGCTCGGAGAGGACCTTGGTGATCGCCGCGGTAAGAGTGGTCTTGCCGTGGTCGATGTGACCCATGGTTCCAATGTTGACGTGCGGCTTAGTGCGCTCGAACTTCTGCTTTGCCATTGTCGGGGACTAACTTTCTCTCTCGTGACCGCTTCTAGTTGAATCGGTCGGGTTTGTTTCGGCCCTCCCCGACGACGGTTTGGACCTGTTTTCGCTGGTTGCCCAGCTCCTTACGCGCCAGTGGCCTTGGCGACGATCTCCTTGGCGATCGCGTCAGGTACTTCCGCGTACGAATTGAACTGCATGGTGTACGTCGCTCGCCCTTGAGTGCGAGAACGCAGGTCAGTAGCGTAGCCGAACATGTCGGCCAGCGGCACAAGCGCCTTAATCACCTGGTTATTGCCGAGGGCTTCCATGCCCTCGATGCGACCGCGGCGAGACGAAAGGTCGCCGATGACGTCGCCCATGTAGTCCTCGGGGGTGACGACCTCGACGCTCATCACGGGCTCGAGGAGCACGGGACTCGCGAGGCGCGTCGCCTTTTTCACGGCGATGGAACCCGCGATCTTGAAGGCCATCTCCGAGGAGTCGACGTCGTGGTAGCTACCGAAGGTCAGGCGGACGCGAAGGTCCACCATCGGGTAGCCCGCGAGCACGCCCGCGGTGAGGGTCTCGGTAATACCTTGGTTGACCGGCTGGATGTACTCCTTCGGAATCACGCCACCCGAGATCTCGTCGAGGAACTCGTAGCCGCCGCCGGGGCCCGTGGGCTCGACGGTGATGACGACGTGGCCGTACTGACCCTTACCACCGGTCTGGCGGACGTACTTCTCTTCGACCTTCTCGACCTTCTTACGAATGGTCTCGCGGTACGCCACCTGGGGCTTACCGACGTTGGCGTCGACGGAGAACTCACGCAACATGCGGTCGACGAGGACCTCGAGGTGCAGCTCGCCCATACCCGAGATGACGGTCTGGCCGGTCTCGATATCGGTGCGCACCCGAAACGTCGGGTCCTCTTCGGAGAGGGCGTAGAGCGCCTTGCCGAGCTTCTCCTGGTCGACCTTGGTCTTGGGTTCGACGGCCACGTGGATGACGGGCTCGGGGAAGGTCAGGGTCTCGAGCTGGATGGGCTGGTCGGGGTCGCTCAGGGTGTCACCGGTCGTGACCTGCTTCAGACCCACCGCCGCGACGATGTCGCCGGTGCGGATGGTGTCGAGGTCCTCACGGTTGTTCGCGTGCATCAAGAGCAGTCGCCCGAGACGCTCGCGCTTCATGCCCTTCGTGGTGTTGATAACGGTGTCGCCCTTTTGCAGGGTGCCCGAGTAGACGCGTAGGTACGTGAGCTTGCCGACGTAGGGGTCGGTCATGATCTTGAAGGCCAGCGCGGAAAAGGGCTCGTCGTCGGCGGGCTTACGCTCCAGGACCTCTTCCTTGCCGGGCTTGGTGCCCTGGGTGGGCGGCAGGTCAACCGGCGAGGGCAAGAAGTCCACGACCGCGTCGAGCATGGGCTGGACGCCCTTGTTCTTGAAGGCGCTGCCGTTCAGGATCGGCACGCAGTGACCCTCGAGGGTGCCACGGCGCAGCGCCCTGCGGATGTCGTCGGGGGAAATGTCCTCGTCACCGAGGACTTTCTCCATCAGGTCGTCGTCGAACGTGGTGAGCACGTCGAGCAACTTCGCGTGGTAGGTGGCGGCCAGTTCCTTGAGGTCATCGGGCACGTCGACGATGTCGAGCTCTTCGCCCTTGTCGTCGTGGTAGAGCGTCGCCTTCATCGTCGTGAGGTCGACGATGCCTTGGTAGCCACCCTCGGCGCCGACGGGGAGTTGGATGACGGCCGGGACACAGTCAAGGCGGTCCTCGATCATGTCCACGCAGCGAAAGAAGTCCGCGCCGACGCGGTCCATCTTGTTCACGAAGCAGATGCGCGGCACGTTGTACTTGTTCGCCTGGCGCCAGACCGTCTCGGTCTGGGGCTCGACGCCGGCGACGGCGTCAAAGACCGCGACCGCGCCGTCGAGCACGCGCAGCGAACGCTCGACCTCGACGGTGAAGTCGACGTGGCCGGGGGTGTCGATGATGTTGATGCGGTTGCCGTTCCAGTAACAGGTGGTCGCCGCTGAGGTGATCGTGATGCCACGCTCTTGCTCTTGGACCATCCAGTCCATCGTGGCGGCGCCTTCGTGCACCTCACCGATCTTGTAGTTCTTGCCCGTGTAGAACAAGATGCGCTCGGTCGTCGTGGTCTTACCCGCGTCGATGTGCGCCATGATGCCAATGTTGCGAACTTTTTCCAGGGGGTATTCGCGTGCGGTCATTTCCTTACAGACTTTCTTTACTTACCAGCGATAGTGGGCGAAGGCCTTGTTGGACTCGGCCATCTTGGCCATGTCCTCACGGCGTTTGACAGCCGCACCCACACCGTTGCTGGCGTCGATGATCTCGTTGGCCAAACGGTCGGCCATGGTCTTCTCGCGACGCTTCTTCGCGAAGTCGGTCAACCATCTTATGGCGAGCGTCGTCGAACGACGCGGGCGCACCTCGACGGGCACCTGGTACGTGGTGCCACCGACGCGGCGACTGCGGACCTCGAGCTCGGGACGGACGTTCTCGAGCGCGCGCTTCAAGGTCGCGATCGGGTCGGTGCCGGTCTTCTGTTCTACCTGTTCGAGCGCCGAGTACACGATGCGCTCGGCGATGGTGCGCTTGCCGCGCTCCAAGATCTTGTTCGTGACCTGTGTGACGAGCACCGACTTGTAGATCGGGTCGACGGGGATCTCACGGCGTACGGCGGGACCTTTACGAGGCATTATTTCTCCCTCTTGGCGCCGTAACGGCTACGGGCCTGCTTACGGTCGCGAACACCGGAGGTGTCGAGCGCGCCGCGGATGATCTTGTAGCGAACACCGGGAAGGTCCTTCACGCGGCCACCGCGCACGAGGACGATGGAGTGCTCTTGGAGGTTGTGACCAACGCCCGGGATGTAGGCCGTGACCTCGACACCCGAGGTGAGGCGAACGCGCGCGACCTTGCGCAGCGCGGAGTTCGGCTTCTTGGGCGTGACAGTGTGCACGCGGGTGCACACGCCGCGACGTTGCGGGGCCCCCTTCAGGGCCGGCGTCTTCGTCTTTGAAACCTTGTCCTGTCGGCCCTTTCGGACCAACTGTGCGATTGTGGGCACGCGGAACCTCTCTTGTTGGTAAATCTCGTGGCGCTCGAGCGAAGCCCGAGTGCGGACTGTCAATCCTACGACAAACTGCCTTCGTACGGCAAGCCCACCACCGCCCGGCGAGAGCGGCGGTGAACTTACGCGTTAGAGCGCCTGACCGCCGAGTTGATCTTCGGGGTTGACGACGTCGTCTTCCGGTAGGGCCGACTCGTCGTAGGTGGCCGTCCCGATGTTCTGGAAGGCACTCAAATCGGCACTAAAGGAGTCGTCACTGCTCAACTCGCCCAGCAAACTGGCGAGGTCGAGGTCGTCGTCGCTGACCTGCGCCCAGGCGGGCAGCAGTTCGGCGTCGGGCATGTCGAGACGGAGTTCGCGCTTGTTGTAGTACTCAAGACCCGAACCGGCCGGAATCAACTTGCCGATGATGATGTTCTCCTTCAGACCCACGAGGTTGTCGCGCTTGCCTTCGATGGCGGCCTCGGTGAGGACGCGCGTCGTCTCTTGGAACGACGCGGCCGAGAGCCACGAGTCGGTGGCGAGCGAGGCCTTCGTGATACCCATCAACTGCGCCCGGCCGTCCGCGGCCTCTTTGCCGTTGGCTTCGAGCTCGTCGTTGGTGTCGTTGAAGAGCTTCACGTCGATGAGCGCTCCGGGGAGCCACGTCGAGAGTCCGGCGTCGACGATCTGCACACGGCGGGTCATCTGACGCACGATCAACTCGATGTGCTTGTCGTGAATCGACACGCCCTGGTCGCGGTACACGTTCTGGACCTCTTCGACCAAGTACTGCTGGGTCTCGCGAGTTCCTCGGAATTTCATCATCAACTTGGGGTCGAGCGGACCGTCGTGCAGCGGCGTGCCGACTTCGACCTCTTGACCGTCCTCGATGAGGAGGTGTCGTGCGATGGAGATCGACTCCTCTTGCACTTGACCTTCGTCGCCGACCATCGTGACCTTGCGCTCACGACCGATGAGCTCCACGCGCACGGTGCCCGAGAATTCGGCCACGGCGGCGGCACCCTTCGGGGTACGCGCTTCGAAGAGCTCCACCACGCGCGGCAGACCGTGCGTGATGTCACTCTCGGTCACACCACCGGAGTGGAAGGTACGCATGGTGAGCTGGGTTCCCGGCTCACCGATGGACTGCGCGGCGATGACGCCGACCGCTTCACCGAGCTCGACGAGCTGGTGGGTGGCGAGCGAGAGTCCGTAACACGCGGCGCACACGCCCTGGATGGCGTCACAGGTGAGCGTCGTCCGAACACGGACGCGCGTGACCTGGGCGTCGTCGCGAAGTCGCTCGACGTCGTCCATCAACAGCATGGTGCCAGCCTCGATGACCGAGCCGTCCGAGAGCGTGACGTCTTCAGCGACGACACGGCCCCAGAGCTTGGTCTCGAGGTGCGCGCGCTGAGCACGGGTGTCCGGCGCGACGTGTTCGATCCACATCCCTCGACCCGTCTGGCAGTCGAACTCCTTGACGATGAGCTCTTGCGCGACGTCGACGAGTCGACGCGTCAGGTAGCCCGAGTCCGCGGTGCGAAGCGCGGTGTCACCGAGACCCTTGCGGGTACCGTGCGTCGAGATGAAGTACTCGAGGACCGAGAGGCCCTCGCGGAACGACGACTTGATCGGGCGAGGGATCATCTCACCGCGCGGGTTGGACACGAGGCCCTTCATCGCGGCGATCTGACGGATCTGCTGGGAGTTACCACGAGCACCCGAGTCCACCATCTGGCGGATCGGGTTATCGGGGATCGCGTTCATCGCGCGGTCGGTAGCGTCACCGACCTCCTTGTTGGCGTTGGTCCAGATCTCGATCTCTTGCTGACGACGCTCGTCGTCGACGATGACGCCTCGGCGGTAGTTGGTCTCGACCTTGGCGGCCTGCTCCTCGTACTTGTTGAGGATCGCGGCCTTCTCAGGGGTCGTGATGATGTCGTCGATGGAGATCGTGAGACCCGACTTCGTGGCGAAGCGAAAGCCCAGCGACTTGATGGCGTCGAGCGACTCGGCGACCTCTTGGCGCGAGTAGCTCGCCGAGATCTCCTCGACGATCGTGCCGATCGGCACCGCGTTCTTGCCGATCAGCTCGTTGACGTAGCGGAACCCGAAGGGCAGCGCCTCGTTGAAGAGGACGCGACCGGGCGTCGTGACGAGTGAACGTCCCGCGCCCTTCACTTCGATACCGGCCGACTCGAGACGCGTGTCCAGCGACGAACCCTCGAGGGGTCGGATCTGGATCGGCGCGCGAAGACCGATCAAGCGGTCGGCGACCGCGTTCTCGATCTCGTAGACGTGACGGTAGACCTTGGGGTTCTCGACTTCTTCTTCGATGGGCAGCGTCAAGTAGTACGCGCCAAAGACCATGTCCTGGGCCGGCTCCGTGATGGGGCGACCCGTCGCGGGGGTGAAGATGTTGTTCGTCGAGAGCATCAAGATGCGTGCTTCGGCCTGTGACTCCGCCGAGAGCGGGACGTGCACGGCCATCTGGTCACCGTCGAAGTCGGCGTTGAACGCCTTACAGACGAGCGGGTGGATCTGGATGGCCTTGCCGTCGACGAGGATGGGCTCGAAAGCCTGGATACCGAGTCGGTGCAACGTCGGCGCGCGGTTCAGAAGAACCGGGTGCTCGCGGATGACCTCTTCGAGGACGTCCCATACCACGGTCTTACGACGTTCGACCATGCGCTTCGCGCTCTTGATGTTCTGCGCCATCTGCGTCTCGATGAGACGCTTCATGACGAAGGGCTTGAACAGCTCGAGCGCCATCATCTTGGGCAGTCCACACTGGTGGAGCTTGAGCTGCGGTCCGACCACGATGACCGAACGGCCCGAGTAGTCGACGCGCTTACCGAGCAAGTTCTGACGGAATCGGCCCTGCTTACCCTTCAACATGTCCGAGAGACTCTTGAGCGGTCGGCCACTCTGCCCGGCGACGGGGCGTCCACGACGTCCGTTGTCGAACAGTGCGTCCACGGCCTCTTGGAGCATGCGCTTCTCGTTGTTGACGATGATGTCGGGCGCGCCGAGGTCGAGCAGTCGCTTCAACCGGTTGTTGCGGTTGATGACGCGACGGTACAGGTCGTTGAGGTCCGACGTCGCGAAACGTCCACCGTCGAGCTGCACCATCGGACGAAGGTCCGGGGGGATGACCGGCACGGCTTCGAGGATCATGGCGCGCGGGTCGTTCAAGCGGTGACCGTGATCGTCACGACGGTTGAAGGACTGCACGATGGCGAGACGCTTCAAGAACTTCGCGTGACGCTGCGCGCTGAGCGGCTTGCGGCCGTCCTTCGCGTCGATCATCTCGCGCATGACCTTCTCTTCGTCGTCGAGGTTCATCCGATCGATCAGTTGAAGGATCGCGTCGGCACCCATGCCGCCTTCGAAGTACTCGCCGTAGCGAAAGTCCATCTCGCGGTACAGCACTTCGTCCTCGATGATCTGACGTGAGTGCAGACCCTCGAAGGTGTCGAAGGCCTGCTTCGCGAGCTCGCGCTCTTCGGCGAAACGTGAACGAACGCCGTCGAGTTCCTTCTCGGTGCCACGCTGCAGCGCACGGAGCTCTGACTCCTTGGCGCCGTCGGCCTCGAGCTTGGCGGCGCGGGCCTCGATCTCCTTGAGCTTGTTCTCGAGGGCCTTCACTTCACGTTCGGCGATCTCGAGCACTTCGTCGTTGAGGCCGACGCGCAACTCTGCGAGGTCGTCGTGACGACGGTCGACGTCGACGTAGGTGACCATGTGGGCGGCGAAGTAGATGACCTTCTCCAACTGCTTGGCCTTCAACTCTTCCTTGGGCGCGGTGCCCATCAAGAGGTAGGCCAGCCACGAACGAGTACCGCGCAGGTACCAGATGTGCACGACGGGCGCGGAGAGCGCGATGTGACCCATGCGCTCACGGCGCACTTTGTCACTCGTTACCTCTACCCCACAGCGCTCACAGACGATGCCCTTGAAACGGACGCGCTTGTACTTGCCACAGGCGCACTCCCAGGCCTTCTGTGGCCCGAAGATCTTCTCGCAGAACAGTCCGTCCTTCTCGGGACGAAGCGTGCGGTAGTTGATCGTCTCAGGCTTCTTTACCTCACCCGATGACCAACTACGGATGTTCTGTGCGGTGGCGAGACCAATGGAGATCTCATCGAACTGGTTTACGTCGAGTGGACTCACGACAACTTCCTTTCGGCGGCTCGGCGGGCGTCCTCTTCGTCACTGCCGCGCTCGGGTCGACTGATGTCGATGCCCAACTCGCGCGTGACCGAGAAGAAGTCCTCTTCGGTGTCGGCTAGGTCGACGTGGGCGCCGACCTTGTCGCGCACCTCCACGTTCAAACAGAGCGACTGCATTTCCTTGATAAGCACCTTGAACGATTCGGGGATTCCCGGCTCGGGCAGGTTCTGGCCCTTCACGATGGCCTCGTAGGCACGCTCGCGACCCTTCATGTCGTCCGACTTGACGGTCAAGAGTTCCTGGAGCGCGTACGCGGCGCCGTAGGCCTCGAGAGCCCACACTTCCATCTCACCGAAGCGCTGACCACCGAACTGCGCCTTGCCACCAAGTGGCTGGGCCGTGATCATCGAGTACGGACCAGTCGAACGGGCGTGGATCTTGTCGTCGACCATGTGGGCGAGCTTCAAGATGTACGCGTAGCCGACCGAGATCGGGCTGTCGTACGCCTCACCGGTGCGACCGTTGTACAAGGTGACCTTGCCGTCGTTGTCCCCGGCCAGCATGCGCTTGCCGTTCTGGCCGTCGACGTTCAACGTCTCGAAGGTCTGTTGGATCGTGGGCTTGTCCTTCGCGCGGTCGGTCTCGTCCCAGTGCGCGCCGTCGAACGACGGCGTCGCGACGTAGACCGCGGGCTCGGTGCGCGGACGGGTCTTGCGATACGGACGCGTCGCGGGGTCCTTCTGGTCGTCGTGACCAGAGGTGCCAACGGCGGCGTTCATCTCAATGCCGGCCCAGCCGTGTCGAGCGGCGTAGCCGAGGTGACTTTCGAGCACCTGGCCGACGTTCATTCGACTCGGCACACCGAGAGGGCTCAAGATGATGTCGATGGGCGTGCCGTCAGAGAGGAAGGGCATGTCCTCTTCGGGCAGGATCTTCGAGATGACGCCCTTGTTACCGTGACGTCCGGCGAGCTTGTCGCCTTCGGAGATCTTGCGCTTCTGCGCGACGTAGACCTTCACCAACTGGTTGACACCGGGCTGCATCTCGTGGTCCTCGTCGCGGCTGTAGACCTTGACGTCGATGACCTTGCCGGACTCACCGTGAGGAACCTTCAGCGAGGTGTCACGAACTTCGCGAGCCTTCTCACCGAAGATGGCGCGAAGGAGTCGCTCTTCTGGCGACTGCTCGGTCTCACCCTTCGGCGTGACCTTGCCGACGAGGATGTCGCCGGGCTGGACTTCGGCGCCGATGCGCACGATGCCGAGGTCGTCGAGGTCGGCCAGGATGTCGTCGGGCAGGTTCGGGATGTCACGAGTGATCTCTTCGGCGCCCAACTTGGTGTCGCGCGCGTCGATCTCGTACTCCTTCACGTGGATCGACGTCAACACGTCGTCACGCACGAGACGCTCGTTCAAGATGATGGCGTCTTCGTAGTTGTACCCTTCCCACGGCATGTACGCCACGAGCAGGTTCTTACCGAGGGCCAACTCACCGTTGCTGGTGCTGGTGCCGTCGGCCAAGAGGTCGCCGGCCTTCACGTTCTCGCCACCGAAGACGAGGGGCTTCTGGTTGATCGACGTGTCCTGGTTGGAGCGACGGAACTTGTTGAGGTTGTACTGCTTCTTGCCGAAGGCCTTGCCGTAACGGTCCGTGACGTCCTTCTCGTACTCGACGATGATGCGGTCGCCCGAGACGGACTTGACGACACCGTTGCCTTCAGCGATCAGCACGTCACCGGAGTCGAGCGCGGCGCGCGCCTCCATGCCGGTGCCCACGAAGGGCGCCTCGGGCATGATGAGCGGCACGGCCTGCTTCTGCATGTTCGCGCCCATGAGCGCGCGTTGCGCGTCGTCGTGCTCGACGAAGGGGATCAGCGAGGTCGCGACCGAGATGATCTGCTTGGTGGAGACGTCCATCAGCTCGACTTCGTCGGGCTTGACGAAGTCGATATCCGACGTCGTCGAGGACGACTTGTTGGATGAACCCACGCGAAGACCGGTGCCCACGGGACCACGGCGAACGAGGACGCGGTCGGCCTTGATCTGGCCGTTCTCGTCGACTTCGGTGTTGGCCTGGGCGATGACGTAACGCTCTTCTTCGTCGGCGGTGAAGTAACGGATCTCACCAGTGACCTTGCCCGACGCGACGACGCGGTACGGCGTCTCGATGAAGCCGTAGCCGTTGATGCGCGCGTACGTGGCGAGGTAACCGATCAGACCGACGTTCGGGCCTTCGGGCGTCTCGATGGGACACATACGTCCGTAGTGCGAGGAGTGAACGTCTCGAACTTCAAGACCGGCACGCTCACGTGACAGACCACCTGGTCCCAGCGCGGAGAGTCGGCGCTTGTGCGTCAGACCCGAGAGCGGGTTGTTCTGGTCCATGAACTGGCTGAGCTGAGAGGTCGCGAAGAACTCTTTGATCGCCGACATCACGGGACGGATGTTGATCAACGTCTGGGGCGCGATGGCTTCGACGTCTTGGGTGTTCATGCGCTCACGAACGACGCGCTCCATGCGAGAGAGACCCGTGCGCAGCGCGTTCTGGATCAGCTCGCCGACGCTGCGGATACGACGGTTCGCGAAGTGGTCCTGGTCGTCGATGTGGTACGTCGTCTCCTTGGCCGTGCGGTCGCGCGCAAGGTTGAGCAGGTACGTCGCCGTCGCCAGTACTTCGGCCTTCGACAAGACGTGCAGGTCGGCGTTGGGCAGTTCGAGCAAGTTGCCGAAGAGTTCGACGTTCTTCGCGACTTCGTCACCGAGTTTGCGGTCGAGCTTGTAGCGGCCGACGCGACTGAGGTCGTAGCGCTTCTCGGAGAAGAAGGCACCCTCGAAGTACTGACGAGCCGCCTCGACGGTCTGGACCTCGCCGGGACGCGCGCGGCGGTAGATCTCCAGCCAGGCGGTCTCTTGACTCGCGCGCAAGAAGTTGTCGGGCGTGTCGTCGATGTTGAACTTCTCCATGTGCTTGGAGATCTCGAGGTGAGCCTTCTTCCAGTCCACGTGGAACTGGTCCTCGAGGAAGTCGAAGTGCGCGACGAACTTCTCGAAGAACGCTTCGTCCATCGAGATGTCGAGTGCGCGCAGCAACGTGAAGATCGAGATGCGACGCTTGCGCGCGATGCGCGCGCCCGCGTTCGCGGACTTGTTCTTCTTCTCTTCCAAGTCGACTTGCAGCCACTCGCCGCGACTCGGGTGGATGGTCCCCTCGAAGGCGACCTTCTCGTCCTTGCCGGGCTGGAACAAGACGCCGGGCGAACGAACGAGCTGGGACACGACGACACGCTCGGTGCCGTTGATGATGAACGTTCCCTGTTCGGTCATGATCGGGAAGTCACCCATGAAGACGGTCTGCTCTTTGATCTCGCCGGTCTCGGAGTTCAAGAAGCGAGCGCGAACGAAGATGGGCTGTGAGTACGTCGTGGCACGCTGACGACACTCTTCGACCGTGAACTTCGGCGGGCTCTTGAGGTCCACGTCGTCGGGGTCGAACTCGAGTTCGAGCGAGAGGCGGCCCGTAAAGTCGGTGATGGGCGAGATCGCCTCGAAGGCTTCGCGCAGACCCTGCTTCATGAACAAGTCGAAGCTGTCGCGTTGGATTTCGAGAAGATTAGGCAGTGGGTGGGCTTCACCCAACGCCGAGAAGTTAAAGCGCTCCGGGCTAGTGGACCGAGACGTCAACGGTCATCCTCCGTGTAAGTGGGTGAGTGGCTACAGATACGTGCCGGGTCTAAGCACAAAACGGCGTCAAGGGTTGACGAAGTTGAGGGCAGGAACACGGTCATTCAACTCTAGTGGTTCTGCCGGAGAATGCGCAACTGGCGCTCCTCATTCGAGAAACGCGGCCGTTCAAATCGGTTGCGCTCACCCTAGGCAGGTTCAACGCCCAGGTCAAGTCTTTCAATCCTAAGAAATGTGACGGATTTTCGCCCTTCCACGGACCCTCGGGGAAAACCTTGAAATTACTTGCTTTACGCGCCGTGAGCCCTCAAAAGGCCCTTCAATCTTTGGGCAGCGAGTACGACAGAGCCGAACATGGCACCTGAAAGACTCGAAGGAACGCAAAGAGAGAAGAGGCCCGTGACAGTTGCTCAGCCCAGCCCATCCAACGACTCGGTCTTCGATCGCCGCCACTTCCTGCGCGGGAGTCTCGCGCTCGGTGGCGGCGTGCTCGCGAGCGGAGGTCCTCTCTCCACGATCGCCCGCGCGCAGCGCACGACGCCCGCGGGCTCCGACCTCGGGGCCATCGAGCACGTGGTCTTCGTCATGCAGGAGAACCGGTCGTTCGACAACTATTTCGGGTCTTACAAGGGGGTGCTCGGATTCAACGACCACGCCGGTGGCTCACTCGGCGCCTTCGCTCAGGCCTACCCCGCCAACAAGACGCACGCGCCCTTCGGTGAAGTGCTGCCCTTCCATCTCGACTCCTCGAACGGTCACAGCGAGTGCACGCATGACATCGACCACAGTTGGCGAACCCAACACCTGTGCTGGAACAACGGCGCGATGGACTCCTTCGTGAAGACCCACACCCAACCTCAGATCGACGGGCCGACGTCGGGACTGCTCACGATGGGCTACTACACACGCGCGGACCTTCCGTTTCACTACGCCCTCGCCGACGCGTTCACCCTCTGTGATCGCTACCACTGCTCGATCCTGGCGCCCACCCATCCCAACCGATTAATGGCGCTATCAGGGACTATCGACCCCGCAGGGCACCACGGCGGCCCGGTGCTCACGACCGAGACGGCCTCGCGAGCGCTCTTCAGCGTGAACTGGACGACCGTGCCCGAACTGTTGGAAGACGCCGGCGTGTCGTGGAAGACCTACACGCCGCCGGGCCAGGGATTCATCCCGAGCAACCCCGAGCTCGGCTTCGGCGACGCCATCCTGCCGTACTTTTCGCAGTACAAGCGACCGAGCTCGCCCCTCTACCAGAAGGCGTTCCTGCCCACGTACCCCGCCGGATTCAGCCACGACGTGAGGACCGGACAGCTTCCGAACGTGTCGTGGATCGTCTCGCCCAACGGCTACGACGAGCACCCTCCCAGCGCGCCGGGCTACGGAGCCTGGTTCCTCAACAACGTCCTTCGAACGTTGACCTCGAACAAGAAAGTCTGGTCGAAGACCGTGCTCTTCATCACGTACGACGAGAACGACGGCTTCTTCGACCACGTCGCGCCGCCCTTCGCCCCTCCCGGAACGCCCGGTGAGTACCTCAGCGTGAACCCACTTCCACCCGACGCTGAAGGCGTCAGCGGACCGCTCGGGCTGGGCTTTCGCGTGCCGATGTTGGTGGTGTCGCCCTTCAGTCGTGGCGGTTACGTCTCATCGGACGTCTTCGACCACACCTCGCAGATTCGATTCCTCGAACAGCGCTTTGGCATTCACGCGAACAACATCTCCGCGTGGCGACGGTCGGCGGTCGGTGATCTCACGGCGACGCTGCACATGAAGAGCGCCAGCGTCGCCGTGCCGGCGCTCCCGTCCACCGTGCACTTTCGCGCTGAAGCGCTCGGCGCCCAGGGATGCACGCCCTCGGACATCAACGAGACGAGCACCGCGCAGGGTCCCTACCCACTGCCCGCGACCCAGACGATGCCCACGCAAGAGCCCGGGACGGCCCGGCGTCTCCCCCCGACGTCGGGGTAACGGTTCGTCCGCCTCGCGGCACTCGGTTCGTGAGTTCGCGCGAGAAAACGAAAAACCCCGGCCGGTTACCCGGCCGGGGTTTTCACACTGCGTGGAGCTACTTGACTTCTACCGTCGCGCCGGCGGCCTCGAGGGCAGCCTTCGCCTTCTCGGCGTCGGCCTTCGAGACCTTCTCGAGCACGGGCTTGGGAGCACCGTCCACGAGGTCCTTGGCTTCCTTCAGACCCAGGCTGGTAAGTGCGCGCACTTCCTTGATCACCTGAATCTTCTTGTCGCCACCGCTCGTCAAAATGACGTCGAAGTCGCTCTTCTCGTCGGCAACCGCTTCGTCGCCGGCGCCGCCAGCGGCGGGCGCTGCAGCAACGGCCACGGGGGCCGCGGCCGTCACGCCGAACTTCTCCTCGAACTCCTTGAGCAGTTCGCTCAGTTCGATGACGGAAAGCTCCGCGATGCCATCAAGAATCTGCTCCTTGGTCAGGGTTGCAGCCATGGTGATTCCTTTCTCTACTTACTACGTTGTCGGTTATTCGGCCGGTTCGCTCGCGGCGTCGCTCGACGCCTCGGAGGTGTCGGATTCGGAGTCGGCCACGGGGGCTTCGTCCGCGACCTCCGCGACCACGGTCGCGGCGTCGTCGCTCGCTGCGGGAGCAGCTTCCTCGACCCCGGCCGGAGTCTCGGCGACCACCTCGGGCTCGACGACCTCTGGAGCGACGGCAACGCCACCCTTCGAGTCGATCAAGGCCGAGAGGCCGTAGGCGAGGTTTTGCGGGATGGCCTTCAAGAGGCCAGCCATCGTCGACAGCGGCGAGGCCAAGAGGCCCGCGAAGCGCGCCAAAAGGACGTCGCGCGTCGGCAGATCGGCGAGCGCGCTGAGGTCACCCTTGGTGAGTGCCTTGCCGTCGAGGACGCCACCCTTGATGACGAGCGTGGGCGTGGCCTTGGCGAAGTCGCGAAGTGCCTTGGCGACCGCCGAGACGTCGCCGTTCACGAAGGCGATCGCCGTCGGACCTTCGAGGAACGCCTCGAGGGGCTCGACGGAGGTCCCGACGATCGCGCGACGCACCAGCGTGTTCTTGAAGACCTTGTAGTCGGCGTCGAGGGTACGAAGCTGACGGCGAAGGGTCGAGATCTGGGCGACGGTCATGCCGCGGTACTCGGTGACGACGGCCGTGGAGGTGGCGTCGACCTTGGCCTTCAGTTCGTCGACGGTTGCGACCTTGGCGGTGCGGACCTTGTTCATGGTGACTCCTTCACCGGATGCCGCCCGGTAACGGGCCTCGGACATCCAAGCGAACGAGCTCCCGAAGGAAACCCGAACTCCTCGTCAGGCGGACCTTGGTCCTTTGAGCACTTTCGCGCACCGGATGTCTTCGGCGTTCTGTATAAAACTGTTGCACTGACGTCGTGCGAGGTACCAAGCGTAGTGACAGGCGGTCGCGCCGTCAAAACGTACGTTACGCGGAGGTCAAGACCTCGTCGGTTTCGTGGACGCGCGTCGGGTCGATCTTCACGCCAGGTCCCATCGTCGACGAGACGGTGATGCTCATGACGTAGCGGCCTTTCGCGCTCGCGGGCTTCACGCGCACGAGTTCGTCGATGACGGCCGTGACGTTGCGAACGAGGTCGTCACGACTGAAGCTGACCTTTCCGACGCGAAGCTGCACGTTGCCGATCTTGTCGGTGCGGTACTCGACGCGGCCGCCCTTGAACTCGGTCACGGCCTTCGCGACGTCCATCGTGACGGTGCCGGTCTTCGGGTTGGGCATGAGCCCGCGCGGTCCGAGCACGCGACCGAGTCCACCGACTTGACCCATGAGGTCGGGCGTGGCGATCGCGACGTCGAAGTCGAGGAAGCCACCGGCGACTTTGGCGACGAGGTCTTCGGCACCCACTTCATCGGCACCCGCGTCACGAGCGGCCTGCGCCGCTTCGCCCGAGGCGAAGACCGCGACGCGGTTCGTCTTACCGGTGCCCGCGGGCAGCGAGATCGTGCCGCGCACGATCTGCTCCGCTTTGCGAGGGTCGACGCCCAGTCGAACGGCGAGCTCGACCGTCTCGTCGAACTTGGCGGTCGAGAGGTTCTTCACTTTGTCGAGCGCCTCGGTGACCGTCAACAGCTCTTCGCGGTCGACCTGCGCGAGCGCGTTCTTGTAGTTCTTACCGTGCTTCATGTTGTTCTCCTAGCCCGCGACCGTGATGCCCATAGAGCGCGCCGTGCCGGCCACCTGGAGCTTGGCCATCTCGACGTCGTCAGTGTTGAGGTCCTTCAGTTTGGTCTTCGCGATCTCTTCGACCTGGTCCATCGTCACCGAGGCAACGACTTCACGACCGGCGAGCTTCGCGCCCTTGGCGATGCCGGCGGCTTGGCGAAGCAACACGGGCGTCGGCGGGGTCTTCAAGATGAAGGTGAAGGTGCGGTCCTCGTAGATCGAGATCTCGACCGGGATGACCGTGCCGCGCATCGACTCGGTCGCGGCGTTGTACTGCTTGCAGAACTCCATGGTCTGCACGCCGTGGGGCCCGAGCGCGGTACCGACCGGCGGCGCGGGCGTCGCTCCACCCGCTTCGAGCTGGATCTTTACTACTGCGACAACGTTCTTGGCCATGGCCGTTCTCCTGTTAGTTCTTTACAGCTTCGTGACCTGCGTGAAGTCGAGCTCCACGGGGGTC
>DASZIH010000007.1:0-7818 GCA_035949355.1 Acidimicrobiales bacterium | reverse complement strand
CCAATCTGGATGTTGCGCGACGCCCTAGACGGTTATGAAAAAACTCACTATCGGTTTGGCTCCTCTCACGCAGCGAGAACATGAAGGTCGTTCCTCGAACATCGAATCGGTTGGGTGCGATCTCGGATACTCCTAGAACTGTTAAGGCGCCGGCCCAACGGCAACCCGCATTCACCACGCGGTCTCCCGGGTCCTAATCTTCCCGAAGGCCGATCACCGTTCTGATATCCGCGAGGGCCCGGTAATAATTGGCCGTTCGGACTCCGATTGGTGCTATCAACCAGAATCTCCACCAGATGCCGAACCATCCCACAGCATTGATCCCATCGCGTCGGCAGCTTCCCTTCGATCCGGGTCGAGAATGTGTCCATAAACATCCGCGGTCATTCGGATTGACGAATGACCAAGTACTTGACTTACCACTTGAATCTTCACTCCTTGGGCCAGCATCAGGCTGGCTGCTGAGTGGCGAAGTTCGTGAGGATGCCAGTCTCCAAGACCAGCGCTTCGACATATCGCCTGGAACTCTCTGTACAGATTTCTCGGGTCGATGGGTGTGCCGACCGACGACGTGAAGATGTATCCCGAGTCGATCCATGAATCTCCCAGCCAATCTCTCTCGGCCTCCTGTCGCTCCTCGTGAGTGAGCAGAGCCTTGAGCATGGGCTCGGGAAGATTTACCGCCCGCCGACTGAGCGAAGTCTTCGTGTCCGTCGTTACGAGGCGAGATCCTTCTCGCTTCAGTTGTCTCAGGACCCTTAGAACACCGGTATCTCTATCGAAGTCGCTCCAGCGCAGGCCCAGCGCTTCACCCCGGCGGAGCCCGGTCGACAACATCTGGGCGTACAGCGCCTCGTTATGGTGCCCTCGTAGCGTCTCAAGGAGATGCCGGGCTTGATCGGGTGAGAGCGTGCGGCCTTCGCGACGGACCATCTTGGGCGATCTCGACAGGGTGGCAACGTTTCGATGGACGAGTTCCCAGCGGATCGCTTGATCGAGGCACTGGGCGAGCACGGCGCGAATCCTCCGCACCGTTGAGGCCGAAAGGCCGCTGTCAGCTTTCTGGGAGAGGAGTTTGTCCACGTCACCGACGTTGAGTTCGACAAGCTTTTTGTTCCCAAGACAAGGCAGGATATGCATCCGCACCACGGTCTGGTAGTTGCTAAAAGTGCTGGGTGCGATTTGGTGGCGCATGACGTCTTCAAACCATCGCTCAAAGAGCTCGGCGACTTTGACGCTTTCATCCTTGAGCAAAAGCCTGTCGTCGATCTTTCGACGAAGGTCCTTGAGTTTCTCTACGACCTCGGTGCGCTTCTTCGCCGACACGTACTTTCGAAGAGGCTTTCCCATTGCGTCGTAGCCCACATGCGCGACGCCCAGCCATAGTCCGTCGGACTTGCGTTGGTAAATTGAGCCCTCGTGATTTGATCTCCGCGGTGTCATCAG
Source organism: Acidimicrobiales bacterium (assembly GCA_035949355.1). Taxonomy (GTDB): domain Bacteria; phylum Actinomycetota; class Acidimicrobiia; order Acidimicrobiales; family RAAP-2; genus RAAP-2. The sequence goes on along the minus strand of DASZIH010000007.1, from coordinate 6,372 downwards.
ATTCCCCTCAGAAGAACTGCTGAAGTAACTGCTGAACCAACGGTCGCGGAGCGAGAATCTAAGATTTGAAAAACTCGAAAAGCCTTATGAAATAAGGCGTCTAATTGGTGGAGGTAAGGGGATTCGAACCCCTGACCCCTTGCATGCCATGCAAGTGCTCTACCAGCTGAGCTATACCCCCGGGTCCCGAGTTTTCCATTCTAGCAGCCGCGATTCATTGGACAAATGTCGGCAGTAATTGGTGTTGCGTCCAAGCCCTTGGAGAGAATCATCGAGGCCAACCTTCTCCGCCGACGTTCGCAGGTTCGACATAATCGTCGCACAAGAATCACGTGCGAGAGCCAGCACAGCGTCAAGTAAACGTCGATTGATGTTCAGTTGCGTTTCACATCAATGCTGGAAATACGCTCGCGCTGCGCCTTGGGAAGTCCCTTGACAACCTGCTCGTAGGAGTGCGCGATCATGTTCTTGATTTCTCTGTCCGGCACCGTCCCGTCGAGGATCACCGTGTTCCAATGAATCTTGTTCAAGTGGTAGCCGGGGATCACCGCTTCGAACTCTTCGCGAAGTTCGAGCACGAGGATTGGATCGCATTTCAGAGATAGTGCGAGCGGATTCTCTTCGGCTGAGAAGATCGCGAAGATCTTTCCGGCAACTTTGTAGACATCGACACCGGGTCCGAAAGGGTGCTCTTCGCTCGTCTCTGGAAACGTCATCAAGAGTGCTGCAATCTTTTCGGGTTTCACAGTCTTCGTGGTGTGTACAGGTTCGTCAGCATGAGGTCACAGAGTTCATTCGGGTGCGAGAACATCGGCGAGTGTCCGCTGTCCAGCGTCGCCATCTTGCTGCAGCGGCTCGCCATCATTGTCTGAATTCGTAAGTCAACGGCCATGTCGTTCATGCACACGATGTAGCGCGACGGGAAGTCGACATCGAACGAGCTTCGAGGACTGCGAAAACTGGCGATCGTCTGCGGCGTCAGCTGTGAGACCGCCCACGCTGCGACGTCCTCGTCGCAGTCCTGATAGAGCGCTACAGCCGCTCGTTCGGGGTTCAGACGTAAAAACTCGCCGTCAGCTTCGATCGCCTCGTCCAGGAGCGTCCGATTCGGGAATGCCTGATTGGCTTCGCTCACGCTCTCACCAAAGGATGGCACGAAGGCGGCGATGTAGATGAGACCTTCGAGATTGGGAATCTGGTCGGCGGCTTCGGTGATGACCGCGCCACCGTAACTGTGACCGACGAGGACGACGGGACCGTTGAGTTTGGCGATCTCGATGACTTCGCGCGCGTCATCGGCGAGAAACGTGTTGGGATGGGTGCCGTGCGTCGAACTCGGAAGATCGAGTGCCGTCCAGTTCGTCTCGCGACGAGTGAGCTCGGCACCCACGTCGCGCCAACACCAACTGCCACCCCACGCACCGTGGACGAGAATGTACGTCGTGTCGGACATCGCCTTCGCCTCCCTTTTTGAGAGAGGTTAGGGCTTTTCTTCCGTAGAATGTCATAATGAACCGCTCATTTGACGTCACTGCCGTTGAGGAGAAGTGGCAGGCGCGCTGGCTCGACGAGGGAACCTACGAGGTCGACAACGACGATCCTCGAGAGCGCTACTACGCCCTTTGCATGTACCCGTACCCGTCGGGCAGCGCCCACCAAGGGCACGTCCGCAACTACACCTTCGGTGATCTCGTCGTGCGCTACCAGACGATGCTCGGCAAAGCGGTCCTCTCTCCCTACGGTTTCGACTCATTCGGTCTCCCGGCCGAGAACGCCGCCATCAAGGCCGGCAGCCATCCGCGGCTCTACACCGAGGAGCGGATGCACGAACTCAAGTCGTCCGTCCGCCGTCTCGGCGCGGTCTACGACTGGCGTCGCGAGGTCTACAGCCACGACCCGGAGTACATGAAGTGGTCGCAGATGATCTTCCTCGCGTTCTTGAAGAATGGCCTGGCCTACCGCGCGGAGTCCCAGGTCAACTGGTGCCCGGGCTGCATGACGGTGCTCGCGAACGAGCAGGTCCTCGCTGACGGCACGTGCGAACGTTCCGGGGACCTCGTCGTGCGCCGGTTCTTGGAGCAGTGGTTCTTCAAGATCACCGACTACGCCGAGGAGCTCCTCGACAGTCTCGGCCCTCTCGAATGGCCCGAACGCGTGAAGACCATGCAACGCAATTGGATCGGCCGCAGTGAGGGCGTCGAGTTCGACCTCCCCTTGGCCTACGACGCGTCGAAGTCCCTACGCGTCTTCACGACGCGCCCCGACACCGGCTTTGGCGTCACGTACGCCGTCGTCGCGCCCGAGCACCCACTTCTCTCGCTGCTCACGACGGACGACGAGCGCGCGAGCGTCGAGGAGATCGTCGTTCGCGCGAGTAACTCGACCGAGATCGACCGCACGACATCGTCGAGCGAGGGGATAGGCCTCGAGAAGCGCGGTGCCTTCACCGGCAGCTTCGTGGTCAACCCCTTCACGAAAGAACACGTTCCGGTTTACGTCGCGGACTACGTGCTCGGTAACTACGGCACCGGCGCCATCATGGCGGTGCCCGGTGAGGACGAACGTGACTTCGAGTTCGCGACGGTGCACTCGTTGCCCGTCGTGCGAACGGTACAACCACCGAGTGGTTTCGAGGGCAACGCGTACACCGGCGACGGTGAACACGTGAACTCAGGCTTCTTGAACGGACTCGACATTGCGAACGCCAAGACGAAGGCCACTGAGTTCCTCGCCGCTCACGCGAACGGCGTGAGCAAGGTCAACTACCGACTTCGCGACTGGCTCGTCTCACGCCAGCGCTTCTGGGGCTGTCCGATTCCCATCATCTACTGCGACGACGACGGCATCGTGCCGGTTCCCGAGGATCAACTTCCCGTGCTCGCGCCCGACGACGTCCTCATGGACAAGACCGGTCAGTCACCACTCGCGACGCATGAGGGTTTTCTGAACACCACCTGTCCGATCTGTGGCAAGCCCGCGCGCCGCGAAACGGACACGATGGACACCTTCACTGACTCCTCGTGGTACTACTTGCGTTTCACCGATCCCTTCACGCCGGGCAAGGCCTTCGATCCCGTCGAGGCCGCGAAGTGGTTGCCCGTCGACCAGTACATCGGCGGCATCGAGCACGCGATCTTGCACCTCATGTACGTGCGTTTCTACCTCAAGGCGCTCGACGACATCGGCTTCTCGCCGGGGCTCCCTCGTGAGCCGTTCCAGCGGCTCTTCACCCAAGGCATGATCCGCCTCTCGGGTTCGAAGATGTCGAAGTCCAAGGGCAATCTCATCGCTCCGGAGGAGTACTACGAGACGGTGGGCGCCGACGGACTTCGTCTGTTCCATCTCTTCGCGGGCGCGCCGGGCGACGACCTCGACTGGACCGATCAGACCAACGAAGTCATCGAAGGCTGTGGCCGATTCATCGACCGGTTCTACCGACTCTGGCACTACGACGACGTGAACTTTCACGACGTCGCGAACGAATCAGACCACGCGGTGCGCCAAGCCACGCACCGCACCATCGCGCGCGTCACCAACGACCTCAATCGGTGGAGTTACAACACCGCCGTGGCGGCGATCATGGAGCTCTACAACACCGCGTCGAAGGCCGCGCGCAGTGCTGACGGCATCGAGCGCTTGACGCTCGATGAAGCGCTCGACACCTTGGCGCTGTTGCTCGCACCCATGACGCCTCACGTGACGGCGGAGCTGTGGGAAGAGCGCTACCCCGAGCGTCCGAGCGTGCACACGTTGCCGTGGCCGGTCGCTGACCCGTCGTTGGTCGCGGAGGCGACCGTCGTCATGGTCGTCGAAGTCAACGGGAAGGTGAAGGCTCGACTCTCGGTGGCGCCCGCGATCAGTGAAGACGACGCGACGGCGGCCGCCCTCGCCGATCCCGACGTCGTCGCGGCGTTGAAGGGCGCGACGCCGAAGCGCGTCATCGCTCGACCGCCGCGGTTAGTCAACATCATCATCTGATGACCCCTCCTTCCTCATCAAAGTCTGAGACGCAGGTCACGATCGAGCCGCCGCAGTTCGATCGGCCCGAAGTCGAGATTCGCGCGTCCGTGAAGAGAAAGAAGACCGGCACCGCGCACTGGTCGGGGAGTCGCATCGTCGTGCAGATTCCCGCGCGAGTCCGTGGGCGTGAACGTCGCGTCTTCGTCGACGAGCTCGTGGAACGACTGCTCGCGCAGCGGCCACAGAACGCCGGCGGCGACGCCGCGCTCGAAGAGCGTGCCCGCGTGCTCGCAACGACGTACAACGACGCGGTCGTGCCCTCGTCCGTTCGCTGGGTCACGAATCAGCAAGCACGGTGGGCCTCGTGTTCACCGGCGTCGCGTGAGATACGTGTGTCGAGTCGGCTGCGCCAGTGTCCCGAGTGGGTCATCGACGCGGTGTTGGTACACGAACTCGCGCACCTCCAAGAGGCGGACCACTCGGCTAAGTTCTACGAGATCGCCAATCGCCATCCCCGCCAGAACGACAGTGAGATCTATCTCGACGGCTACGCGCTCGGCCTCGGACTGCGTATCGAAGAAGGTGACGTCGACGTCACCACGAACGACGTTTCTTAGTTCGCTTCACCGCGCAGGAAGCGCTCGAGTTCCGCCGCCAGTTCGTCGCCGCTCGGCAGTTCCTCACCGAGCGACGTGCCCTCACTCTCGTCCGCCGCGGCCTCGAGGCGAGCGACCATGGACCGGTGTTCCGGGTTGTTCGTGACGAGTTCGTCGACGCGCTGGCGAGCCTCGTCCGCGGCGGCGCGCAGGTTCCCGGCGTCGAGAGTGAGCCCCGAGACGCGGGCGAGTCCGTCGATGAGCGCCGCCGATCCCTGGGGATAGGGCATCGAGGCAACGTAGTGCGGGACGCGCGCCCAGAGCGTCATGACGTCCATATCGACTTCGGCGAAGCCCAGTTCCAGCGCGGTGCCGATCCCGGCGGGCACTTCGAGCTCACCCGTCACCGAGCCGACGAGGGTCAAGAGATGCGCACTGGGCGCGGGCGCGGTGCCGATGACGCGCACGGGTCGCGTGTGCGGGGTGGGGGCCGGAAACGCGCCAAGTCCGACGACGAGTCGGACGTCGAAACGCCCGGCGGCGTCGGTGACGACGTCGACGAAGTCGCTCCAGTGAAAATCCGGTTCGGGTCCGACGAGAAAGAGCACGTCCGCGCCGTCGCCGTCATGGCCGTAGCGAAGTTGGATCTCGGGCCACGTCAACTCGGTGGTGACGCCGTCCACGATGCGCGCGAGCGGTCGCCTCGCGCGTTGGTCGATGAAGTACTCGGTGTCGAAGGTGGCGAGCACTTCGGTGGGGATGGTCTCGAGCAGCGTGGACACGGCCGTGCTGGCGGCGATACCTGCGTCGATCCAACCTTCGAGGCCGATGACGAGCACGGGCTCGCTGAGTTCCGGGTCAGCGAGGAAAATGATGCGGTCGTAGATCTCTTCGTCCATCAGTTCTCCAAAGTCTGCTTCGCCGTTTCGGCGAGCATGGCGATATGTGCCGGAAATTCATCGACGCTGCCCTGGTCTCCTGCCGTGGCGCCCGCGCGATACCTCGCGAAGACACCTTGAAGAATGCAGGCCAACTTCCAATAACCGAATGCTTGATAATAATGGACCTGACTGACGTCGAGAGTCGTGTGACGCGCGTACGCGTTCAGTACCTGGTCACGCGTCGCGAAGCCCGGCGCGGTCGTTGGCGCGGCACCGAGGAGCGCCGCCGTGACGTCGCCCGCTTCAGACCAGTAGCAAAGGAGCACGCCGAGATCGGCCATCGGGTCACCCAGCGTGCAAATCTCCCAGTCGAGGATGGCGCGAACCTTCCCCTCGTGATCGAGCACGGTGTTATCAAGGCGGTAGTCGCCGTGTACGACGGCGACACGTTGCTGGAGGGGGATCGAACGCGCTAGCTCGTCGCCCACCTCTTCAACCACGTTTGGATGATCGACGCCCTCGACCTTCATCTGCTCGAACTGGCCGCGCCAGCGGCGAAGTTGACGTTCGATGTAGCCGTCGTGGCGCGCGAGGTCGCCGAGACCGGCTCTATCGACGTCGACGTCGTGCAACTGTGCCAACGTGGCGGCCAAATGGTCACCAATCAAGGCGCGGGTTTCGACCGGAAACGCGGATTCAGCTTGGGAGCGATCACGCAAAATGGCCCCGTCGACGAACTCCATGACGTAGAAGGGCCGTTCGTTAACCTCAAGGTCCGTACAGAGTCCGAGTGGCTTCGCGACGGGAATTCCTTGAGGGAAGAGGGCGCTGATGATCGTGTGTTCGCGCACCATGTCGTGCGCCGTGGGCAGCACGTGGCTCGTGGGTGGACGTCGCAGCGCGAAGGCGGTGCCCGCGGCGTCGGTCACACGAAA
>DASZIH010000006.1:0-52938 GCA_035949355.1 Acidimicrobiales bacterium | reverse complement strand
GGCGTTGCTACTCGAGGTTTGGTTGTAGGTCACCGCTCCGTTGTTGCCCGACACGTTCAGTTGTTTCGTGTAGCCATTCGAACCGGCGACGGTGGTCGTACCCGTCGTCGGCGACGTCTGCGTGATCGAGGAGGGAGTCACGGTGAGCGTGTACGACCAGTTGCCGCTGTCGAGGACGGTGTCCGAATCGGTCCCGGCGACCGTGTAACTCCCGACGGGCAATGTCGCGTTCACCGTCACGTTGCCTGCGCCATCCACCGAAAGGCTGGGGCTGTCACTTGAGACTTCGCTGTAGGTAACAGACCCGGTACCGCCCGTGGTGCTGAGTACGTCGGCGAATCCGTTGGAGTTGTCGACCGACACCGTACCGCCCGTCGGAGGATTTTGCGTGATGGTCGCCGCGGACGCCAGGGGCGCGACGGCGACCGTTGCGGCGAACATAAGGGAGAGAATTGTGAGAAAGGTGACAACCCTTCCCGAAATCGCCCTCACTGTCATGTGCGCAACCTAGTACGAAGTGGGAGAACGCGAAATGGCGGGCAACTCCTCGTGCAGGGCCTCGTCGTAACCTCAACGTCAGGCAAAAGGCTGCTTCGGTTTTCCCTACGGTCGGCGATCTTTGAGGTTCGTCACGTCAGCCGAGTGGACGACGCTCCGCGCAGGGCAAACGCGCACCGGAGGGTTCGATCGGGTGTCGCGAGGGCCGCGTCTACGCGTTGAAGGCGTCGTGTTCTTCGTTACGACGTCAGGGCAGTTGAAAAGAGGAACTTGATCGCCTTGATGATGATCATCTCTTCCCCTTTTTCTTCTTCCCCTTTTTCTTCTTCTTACGTACCGCAAGCTCGGCCTCGATGTTCGCGAACTCTCGAACCTCCTGATAGGTCTCAGTGACCAGCCCCACCGGTGCTTCAGGGACTTCGGGCATCGCGGGCGCCTCAGGCGCTGCAGGGATCTCCGGTGCCTCGGGCACGTCCGGCACGTCGGGAATTGCCGGGGCCGCGGGTGCCTCAGGAACCTCGGGAACCTCTGGGACTTCCGGAACCTCGGGCACGTCGGGGACGTCGGGGGCGTCGGGGACGTCGGGCACTTTCGGAAGGTCGGGCACGTTGGGCGTGGCAGGGACCTCGGGAATCCTTGGGGTGCTCGGGACCTGAGGTACTTCCGAGACGGACGCGGCAGGACCGAGCCAATACTCCTCTTCAATCAGTACGTCGCCTTCGTCGGCTTCGACCGTCGCGCTCGAAGGCGTGACCTGTTCTGCCAACACTCGCTCTAAGGACGGGCGCAGCGCCGAGACCACGGTGGCCCCGTAGAGGACGAGGAACTCCTCGACGGTGACGTCCAAGAACGCGGCGAGGGCGGGAAACACGTCGACGGACGGGCGCTGCTCGTCGCGTTCGTACGAGCTGTACGTCGTGCGACTCATGCCCACCTTCTCCGCAGCCTGCACTCTCGACATCTCGAGTTCTTCACGCCGCTTCGTCAGGGCACTGCCGATGGTCGCTTCGTTCACGGTCGGCCCTTTCTCGACTGAGGACTCAGGGAAAGACGCCACGTCAGAGTCCGAGCTTCGAGCGTCCCTTGCATTTCAAGAGTGATACTAGGACATCACCGCGGTGACGCGAGCCACGAGCGTGGGGGATCGAGCCGCCTCTCGCCGTCACCACCTCGAGTGGCGTTCACCCGCGACCCCAGCGGTGACCATTCGAGGGAGTTCGCCCCTCCAGTGAGGCGTCGCTCGATCTTCACTAGCCTCGGTTTCGCAATGAACTCCCCTCGAACACGCACCCGGACGCTGCTCCGATTCACCAAGACGAACCGAGTCACGCGTCACTTCGCTACCGTCATCGTGCTTGGCGTGATCGTCTCGTCGCTGTCGGTGCAGTGGTTGGCCGGGGCGCAGGCTCAAGGCACGCGGGTACGCGTGAGTCCACTCAACGTCAACGGCTCGTACCCGATCGGTACACCCGACCAGGCGGAGCCGTCGGGTTTCTCCCCTCCGAGCGCGCACGCACTCGTCGGCTTCAGGCTCACGTACCTGAACGACTTCACGGGCACCAAGGTGCCACCGGGATGGAACGTCTTCACGGGCATACCAGGTGGTGATCCCGGTGGTCACTTCGGCATCTCTCACGTGGTGGTGGCTAACGGTCTGTTGCAACTCAACACGTACCGGAACCCGGCGTGGCACAACCGGTGGGTGACCGGAGGGATCTGTCAGTGCGGTGTCGCGCGGCGCTACGGCGCGTACTTCGTGCGATCGCGCGTGACGGGCGCGGGACCGACGGCGGTGGAACTGCTCTGGCCGGCGACCAACACGTGGCCACCCGAGATCGACTTCAACGAGACCGGTGGGTCCGCGTCGTCGACCACGAGCTCCGTCCACTTCGGCGCGACCAATAGTGTCGTTCGTTCGAGCGTGACCATCGATATGACGTTGTGGCACACGTGGGGCGTCATCTGGACGCCGCACTACATCCTCTACACGGTCGACGGACGCCTTTGGGGTCAGTTCAGAGTCGCGGCCGACATCGCGAGTGTGCCGATGACCCTCGACTTCGAGCAGCGACAGGAATGTCAAAGTCACCGACAATGCCCGACAGCGCCCGAGTCGATGCAGATCGATTGGGTCGCCGAGTACGCGCAGCCCTGAGCGGCGACGAATAAGGAATCGTTCGATCGACGCGTCATCGTCGCCACCCCAACGCCGTGCACCTCGTTGCTTTTTCGCCAGAATATCGAGGGACGACTAAGATGGTGGCTACAGAGCGGTTAACAACGAAGACGGATACAACCGTATTGATGGCGACACCGAGTTGGTTGGTTGAACCGTCCACACTTCGGGTTCAATGCCACGGGCGTGAAGGACTTCTTGATGAGCGATAGTTCGCCCCATGACCAGTTGGACGACGAGACGGCCTCTCCTCGGGTGAGCGTGATCGTCTGTGCGTACACCCTCGATCGATGGACGTTGCTCAACGAGTCACTTCAATCGGTGGCGCGTCAGGACTTCCAGCCGGTGGAGTTGATCTTGAGCATCGACCACAACGAAGAGCTCTACCAGAGAGCCGTCGCGGAGATAGCGCCGACGCTCGCCGGTGCTCCGTGGACGTTTCGGGTGATCCAGAACAAGTTCGACACGCGGTTGGGCGGTGCTCGCACGTCCGCCGCGGAGATCGCCACTGGCGACGTGCTGGCGTTTCTCGACGATGACGCGTCCGCTTCGCCCTCGTGGCTTTTTAACTTGACGAGACCGTACCGAGACCCGAAGGTCGTCGCCGTCGGCGGAGCGCCCGTCGCGAACTTCGAAGCGCCACGACCTCGTTGGTTCCCCTACGAGTGTCAGTGGATCTTCGGTTGCGCCTATCGCGGGTTGCCGGAACAGCTGGGGCCGATCGACCATTTGATCGGTGCCAACATGTCGATTCGACGCGACGCGCTGATGTCGTGGGGCGGGTTTCAGTCGGACAACCACGACGACATGGACCTGAGTCACCGGACCATCCACGCGTTCGGTGTGACGGCGCTGCTGTACGAGCCCGACGCCGTCGTCCATCATTTCGTTCCGAAGGCCCGCCTCACGTGGGCCTACTTCTGGCGCCGCTGCTTCTACGTGAACCGCGGCAAGGTCCAGGCGTTTCGCGACATGAACGAAGCGTCGAATCTGCGCGCCGAGCTGCGCTTCGCGAGTCGATCACTTTCGCGCGCACTGCTGACGGAGGGCAAGGCGCTCCTCGGCGGCGACGTCTACGCGCCCGTTCGCTACCTGGCGCTGGTCTCGGCGATCGCTCTTGGTGGCCTCGGCGCCGTCGCGGGACGACTCCGATGATCGACTCGTCGAGGCGTTGGTAGCGCCGTGCGAGTACTCATCATCGGTGCGGGACCGGCCGCTGCGGCCGTCGCCCTCGCGGTGTCGAAATCACCGGACGTCGAGATCCAGGTCCTCGACGTCGGTGGACGGTTGGAAGACGAGAACGACGCCGCTCGACTTCGAATGTCGAAGAGCGAGCCGAGTCGATGGGCGACGAGGGATGAGCAGATCATCAGCCAGACCGCGGTGGCGTCAGAGCACCACCGTCTCCCCGAGAAGAGGATCTTCGGTTCCGACTTCCCCTTTCGCGACTTCGGGCAACTTGACGGCGTGCGGGTTGATGGTGGCTTGAACTCGCACGTCGTCTCCGGCGCGTACGGGGGATTCAGTAACACGTGGGGCGCGCAGACGATGGTCTTCAGCGACGCGACGTTCAACGACTGGCCCTTTACTCGTAGCGAGCTCGAAGAGGACTACCGGGCCATCTTGAACGCGATTCCCTACTCGGCGGAAGAGGACGATCTCGCGGAGTACTTCCCGCTGTGGGGTCCGGCCGACGCCCTGCCGCCACTGAGCGAGAACCCCGAGCGGATCCTCACGTCCTACGACCGCAATCGCGTCAAGGTCAGGCGTCAGGGCGTCTTGATGGGTAAGGCCCGTCTCGCGATGCGAGGTGCCAAGTGCGTGTCGTGCGGCCTCTGCATGACGGGCTGTCCCTACTCACTGGTGTACTCGGCGTCGCAAACGTTCGATGACCTCGTGCGTAGCGGTCGTGTGGACTACGTCGGCGGTCACCTCGCGTTGAGCGTGGGAGAAGAAGATGGTCGACCGTTCGTGTCGGCCCGCTCACAGAGCACTAGTCGCGTCGAGACGTTTCACGCCGACAAGGTGTTCGTCGCGTGCGGCGCTCTTGGCACGACGCGGTTGGTCGCGCAGTCACTTGGCATGTGGTCACGACGAATACATATGAGCGAGTCTGCGCAGTTCCTCATGCCATTCCTGTCGCTTCGCGGCATGAGAAAACTGACGCAGGACGGCTCGTTCACGCTCAACCAGTTCAATATCGTCCTCCCCTTCGACGAAGCCGGCCACGATCTCGTTCAGATCCACGGCTATCCCTACAACGAAGCGATGGACGACGCGCTACCGACGCTCCTAAAGAACCCCGCGCTCAAGGCCGTGGGGGTGGCTCTCCTCAAACGATTGACGGTCGGTCTTGGTTACCTGCCTTCGTGGTGGTCGCCGGGATTTGACGTCACGTTTGAGCGTCCAGCGTCTGAAGGCGAGTTAGCGCCGATGACGTTGACGCCGTCGGCGACGGGCGAGGCAGAGTCTCGGCGGAGACTGCGAGCGGTGGTGCGGCGACTCGTCAAGGCAGCGCCGTACCTCGGCGTGATGCCGGTACTGCCCCAAGTCGCACTGTCGGCGCCCACCAAGAGCTATCACTTCGGCGCCAGTTTTCCTCACTCGCGAACGCCGAAGGAGGGACTCGAGTCGGACGTCCTCGGACGAGTACACCCTTGGCGCGACGTGCACCTGGTGGACGCGTCGGTGTTTCCGTCGGTGCCCGCGACGACGTTCACCTTGTCGATCATGGCGAACGCCCACCGGATCGCGCGCACCGTGATGGAGGAGACCCGTGGCTAAAGCTCACGGTCAACTCATTGGTGTCACCGGGTCGAACGGTTACCTCGGCCGCTCGCTGGTCGCTGCCCTGCGTAAGGAGAATCTCGACGTCGTCGAGTACAGGCGAGTGGCTCTCGACGCCGATGCCAGCGAGAAGACTCGCGTCCTCGATCTCGGCGCGCCGATGGATCCCAGTGTGTTCGAGGGCGTCACGTGCTTGGTGCACGGCGCGTGGGACCTGCGCGAGACCGATCCGCGGCGAGCCTGGGAGCGCAACGTCGAGGGATCGAAGCGACTCCTCGACGCCGCACTGGACGCGGGAGTGCAGCGCGTCATCTTCCTCTCGTCGATGTCGGCGTACTTCGGGACCAAGCAGGACTACGGACTGATGAAACTCGCGGTGGAGCGCGCCGTCTTGGAGGCGAACCAGGTCGTCGTCCGTCCAGGTCTCGTGTACGGCGCCGAGTCTGGCGGCATGGCCGCGACGCTCTCGAAACTGGCACGGCTTCCCGTGATCCCCGTGTTTCGCGGCGCCCACCAGTTCACGCTGCACGTCGACGACTTCCTCGGCGCGATGGTGACATTGATTGTGTCTGATGACGTTCCGTCAGCGGTCGTTGGCTTGGCCCACGAGCCACCGACGCCGTTCAACGAGATCATGGTCGCTCTCGCGCCGAACGAACGCGGACCGGCGAAGACCGTGTCGATTCCGTGGCACCCGCTGCTGACGACGTTGCGAGTGGCGGAGCGACTCAACGTCCCTCTTCCCGTACGCTCGGACTCGCTGCTCGGGCTCGTGAGACCGGCGCCGAACGTTCCCGGGCGAGACGTCGCGAGCGAACTCGGACTGTCGTTTCGGCCCTTCAGCGTCACCGGCGAGTAGCCGTCGCGGCCAGCGACGAACGCGCGGCCGCTACTTCGCGCTGTACTCCGCGACCCAGTCGATCAGCATCGAGACGGGGTGCGTCGGACACTGCTGGTGTATCTCACAGAGTTGGCGCTGCTCGAAGTCGAGGGTCATCGGCTTCGAGGTGATCTCCTCCGCGGCGGTGATGGTTCCCCACACCTGACCGTCGACAATGTACGTGATCTGTTTCGGCGACCAGATGACGCCCCAGGTGTGCCAGTTCTTCATGTCGATGTTGATGAAGCGCTGTTCGATGAGATTGATCGGACCGTAGTGCAACGTCGATGACGTCGCCGTTGCCGTGCCACCCGTCTCGTTGAAGTCGATCTCTGGCGGCCAGATGTTCGACGCCGGCCACAGGAGTTCGACCTCGTTGGGACCCGCGCCCGTGATCCGCGAGCGCACGAAGTACGCCCCGTAGGACTTCTTGAGTCCGCACTGACAGATGCCGCCCGTGACCCACCGGTTCTGAAAGTTCGGGTCCTTCCAGGTGTTGAGTTGCAGGAGTCCGTCGCTGACGACCACGTGGGTGCTCGCGAACTGCCCTCCGGGAGAGCCCGCGGGGATCCCGGTGAAGACGTTCCAGCCTGGTGGAATCGAGGTGCCCTCGAAGTTGTTGACGTACGTGAGGTTGTACCCCGTGAGAGCGCTCGGGCCGGGCGGCCCTTCGCCGGACGGGGCGAGGTTGGACTTCACGCCGATCGGGTACTCGTTATGCGCTCGGGGTTGAAACGTGTCGTTGCCCGAGGAATTGATCGCGAAGAGGACGGTGACCACGATCGCGAGACTCGCCGTGACGACGGTGATGACCGCGATCCGAGCATTCCAGGGGCTATGGCGGTTCGGTGACGGGCTCACCGGAGCAGCCTCTGCAGCGTTGGTCATGTCGGATTTCATGTTAGTTAGCCACTGCTTGAAGGGCAGAGACCTGCGTGCCTTGTCCGAATCCGTTGACTCGGGCACTCGACTGGATCCGCGATGCGACGTCGGAATACTCACGCGCACCACGTCACGGGCCGGCCAACGACGGTCGCTGGCGCCTCCGCGCTGAGAGCACTGTCGTGGTGGGGTCGAATAACGATGAGCGTGCGCGACGGACGTGACGCTGGGTCGTGAGCATCGATGGGATTGTCCATATTCACCCGCCACGTCCGTCGGGTCACTTTGTCCCCGCTCGTGTCGGCCAGACTTTACACCTGAAGTGCAGTAATTCGGTGTTCACCGGTGGTCCTCGCCAATTGGTGTGGGGGAATGCTGCCTGTCGGGCGCGATCGACGGAGGGTTGGTACGCGCGCGACAAGAGTCACCCGAAGCTGTCGTCGCACGCTCCCTAGGATACGAACCAGACACATCGAGCGAAACACGAGGGCGAGTTCAGTGCGTGATGACAACGGGGGGAGGGGAGTAGCCGTCACGCTGTACGAGCTGTTGATGCGCGTACCCGGCTTCGACCGCTTCCTTCCGACGTGGAACGACCGGCTGTTCGCGCGTCAGTTCAAGAAGGGACTCGCGCGCTTCAACGACGTGCTCGAGCAGACCGAGCTGGCGGGGCGTTACTGGGTATTCTCCGGAATGCTGCTGGGCTGGGCTCGCGAAGGTGACCTGCTCCCTCGTGATCGAGACGCCGACTTTGGGATACTTCCCGACGACGTCCCGCGCTTGATGCGAGCCGTCCCGAAGCTCGTCGAGGCCGGTTTTCTGCCCCATAAGCAGTTTCGAACGAACGACGGCAAGCTCGTCGAACTCATGTTTCTGCGCCGCCGAGCCGTCTACGACTTCTCCATCTTCTTCCCCCGCGACGGCGAGCTTCAGTACTTCATGTTCGGGTGGCCACCCGACCAACTCGTCGAGGTCGAGAAGCGCTTACCGGTCCAGAACCTCGTGCGCTTCGCGTTCCTCGGACGCACGTGGCTTCGACACGAGGACTACGTGCGAGAACTCGAGTTGAACTACGGGGATTGGCGCACCCCTCACCGCGGCTGGAACTACTTGACCGACGGACCAAACATGGTGAGCTCGAAACCGTGGGTCAATACCGACACCTCGTGGCGTGACTGAAGCTACGGTCATGGCGAACGGTGTCGACGCTCGAGGAGCAACGGTGCGTCAACTCGGAGTGCGGACGGTGCGCTCACGCGTCGACGACCGACGACGCGCCGCCGGCACCGGGTGCCGCGTTGAAGGCCGTCATCTGGTAACGCCGTATTGATATTGGCAAGAAGATGATGAGCGTGATCGCTGCGTTGACGAGCGCCGCTATGCCAATGGCTTCGATGCCGAAGTGTCCGATCAGCGTCAACACCACGATCAGCTGGACCGCGCTGCTGCCGAGATTGCGCGCGGTCATCCACCACACTCGCTTGTCCAACCAGGCGAACGTGCTGTAGAAGACCATCACGGCGCTTCCGAGCAGCGACAACAGCAACATGCGCATGAGTGTCGTCCCTTGTGTCGAATACGAGGATCCGAAGATTCGCAGATACTCGGGAGCGAAGATGTAGCCGAGGAGAACGCTCGGCACGAGCACGAAGGCCAGCGCGCGAATCGCGGAGTTCGCGTGACCACGGAGGGCTTCGGGTTCGTGGGACGCCTCAACGAGAAATGAACGGACGATGCTCCAACAGAACAGGGCCAGTCCACTCGAGATCATGGCGGGGAGGAAGAAGTGCGCGTTGGCGACCGCTCCGAGTCGTTGAATGACGATGAGAGAGAGAAGGGACGGCATGAACACGCTCGAGAGCAGTGCGGTGTACTGCGCTCCCGCGAGGACCACGAGGTCGCGCGTCGACGGAAGCTTTTCGGTCGGTCCCTCCGTCGTCATGTGGTCGGGGATGCGCTTGCGAAAGAGATACCAACTCACGAAGATTACGGTCAGCACCACGGGAGCGATCGACGCCACAAAGATTCCCTGACTGGCCGTGATGAACACGAACGCGGGCAGGATGGCGAGCTTCGTGAGCGAATAGCCGATGTTCTCCACCGCCACCCACCGAGACGCTCGTAGGCCGATCAAGACCGAGTCCTGCAACGCGAAAATCGACCAAAGGACGACGGCGGCGACGAAGAGTGCCCTCCATCCGAACGACGACGGCAGGAAACTGTGACCGAATCCCAGCGCGAGATACGCGATCGCCAAGACGAAGCCGAAGCTGACGCACAAGACGTAGGCGCGCAGCACGAACACCCGCGTGAACTCACCCGCCACGGGCAGAAATCGTTCGAAAATCGAGCCGTAACTCAGCTGCGCGAGGGTGGCGAGAAGCAACACGGCCGCGAGTTCAGCGGTAGTACGACCAACGGCGGTGGTCGACGCCAAGTGCGCGGCGACGCCCCAGAAGAAGACGCCGATGACGGCGGTGCCTCCGGCAGAAATCATCAACGCGATTGCGTTCTGCACGAGACGTCCAGGACGCAAACGGGCCATGAACGATTCCAAGGTCATAGTTTGCACATTTCAGGAGAACCGAATATAGAAACTGCTTGCCATCTCTGCTGAGCGTTCTGACGGAGTCCACTATGTGGCGACACGTCGATTCTTTGAACGTCCGACAACAGATTACTAAAGACGGTGGTCATGCGAATCGAGCGAAGCGGGCACGAAAATGTGAGTGAACGCGTCTTTTGCAACGACGTCACGAAAGGATCACCAGATGACGAGGAGCGACCAGGCGAACTTTTCGATTCTCGACGGCACTCACCGAGGGCAACGCTGAGTGCTCGCGACAACTAGGTCGAGGCGCCCGAGCTGCGTGATGGGTCAGCGGATCGATCGGTGATCTTCCAATACAGTTCGGTTGCTTTCATCGTCGCGCGGAAGCCCTTGCGGTGACTGCTCCTCGTCGGAGCGAACTGCGACGCGTACAACTTCATGACGTCGCGCTTGATGCCGAGGTCACCCAAGAATGAGTCTGGACCCGCGAGGCACACCTTCTTTGCGACGTCGGCGAGTCGCTCGGGCACGACTCTTGGCACGGCGAGTCCGTAGGGCATGTCCAGGTAGAGATACCAATCGAACGATGATTCCATTGCGAGTTCGAGGCACGCGTCACTCACGGCGAGATGGTCGGGGTGCATGAGTCCGAGTGGCGAGAGGACCGTCTTCGGACGTTTTTCGTCGAGCACCTGACTGAGGGCGTCTCGCATCGCCTGGTTGTCTTCTGACCTTGGATGTGGTTGCAAGTAGTCGTTGTCATGAAAGTCGAGCCACACGTAGTGAGCGGACAGCATCGACATGGCTTTCGCGTCCTCGTCACGTCGGACCTTCATAGCGTTCGGGGCGAACGCCTCACCGGTCGTTCGGCTGTTGTACCCGACGTGGTACTCCTCGGGAGCGCCAGCCAACACCGTGACCACGGTCACGCCGGCGTTCGCGTGAATGAACTGGGCGCACGAGAGCACGGCGTCGTCGAGGTGCGTTGAAATCACGACGACCGGTTGAAGTGGGTCAAATCTCGTCATCCGCCCGTTTCGCCTCCCTGGCTTTTGGCAACCTCTGTGTTCCAACGAACCCGGTGTTCTGACGACCTCGTTTCGAACGACCTGGCACGGCCGACATTACGGCAACGTGGACTGGGATCTTCGCATGGCCACGATGCTTTGCAGGTACGCGAAAGGACCGTACGCCATGCCGAGCAACTGGTAGACCTTCGTCCTTCTCGGAAAACTCGTTGATTTACTGGGAGATAGTCGTTCCTCAGGATGGAGCAACATCTTGAGACCCAAGGGGACCTTTCGAAGGATGGTCACGAGTCGTCGGGGATCGTCGAGTACGAGCGACGTGTACATGGCGGTCAGTCCCGTTCCGTAGCCGAAGACTTGGATCATGAATTCATGGCTCGTGCGACGGTGAGAGTGGCGAACGAGCGCCGTCGGTTCGTAGGCGACCGTCCCGCCGCCCAGCACGATGTTGATGAAGACCTTCAGGTCCTCGGCGCTCTTCGACTTCGTTCCAATTCCGACGCGAACGTCGAAGTCGCCATATTTCTCAAACGCCGATCGGCGCACGGCCATGTTGCAGCCGGCGCCGAAATGACCAGCAGAGTAGGGAAAAAGTGGGTCGGAGTCACCCACGATCTTGAGGCTCCACTTCTTCGCGAGGAACGACTTCGTAAAGCCTCCGTAGAACTCTTCGAACCACAGTTGAGGCCTCGTGTCAAAACCCGTTGGCCGAACCATGCCACCAATGGCGTCGACGTCTCCCTCGAGCGCGAATTTGACGCCGAGTGCGCGAAGCCACGTGGGCTCGACGATGACGTCGTCATCGGTGAACGCGATGAACTCACCGGTCGTCTCGGCGATGCCTCGATTGCGGGCGGCTGACGCTCCGATTGAGGGTTCCGCCACCACACGGACGCGGCCGTTGCCCGGAAACTCGGGTATTGGATCATGGTTCGTGCCGGGACGATTGTCGACGACCACGATCTCGAAGTCCGGATAGTCGAGGTCGAGGAGTGACTCGACGGTTCGATTGAGTTGTTCGACGCGCCGGTAGATCGTCGGTACGACGATCGAGGCTCGCGGGAGAAGCTCGTCTGGAAACGACTCGTAGGACGACGGTTGGAAGTCCGCGTACTCGAGTGCGAACTCCTCGAGTACCGAGGAAGCGAGGCCGACGTCGTCCGCTTCCGTCTCCACCATCCCGACGACCTGGCCGTTCTTCGCCACCTCCACCCAGATCCTGTCGCCCGGGATGGAATCGAGTTCGACCGCGTCAAGGGGTTCGCCGATATCGACTCGAACCAATCTCACCGGACTGGGATCGTTCATTGCACGAAACCTCTCATCTCCAACGTTCTCCGTGCTCGACAGGTCCGTCGGCCGGGTCCTGCTGCCCAGTGTGTGCGTTCAGTGATTGTCAAGAAATGTCGACAAAACTCGAAACGTGCGTTATCCGAACGAATTTACCATCCATCGCCCAAGACCACTTATTCACGCGCCCTCGAGCGCTCGAGCGCTCGAGGGCGAGACGCCGCGCCACGTTGCGGCGTCAGTCGCGAACGTTGTTGCGGTCCGTGGGTTACGGGTGGTTGACACGGCGACGACCCTCGAAGGCCAAGAGGAGAGAAGGGCAGAGGCCGGTGACGCGCCAAGGGCCGGAGCACCACAGGTTCGCGTGGCGGTGACCGCGACGGACGGACCGGCGATGAGTAATTACTCACGTAGACGCAGGTTTCAGCATTCTCATCGTCGAGGACCGTTGGAAGCCCGAAATCCTTTGTGGCCTTCAAAATCGGAGGTTGGCCGGGCCTGATTTTTGGTCGTTTTGGGGAAGGGTACCATTGAACATGGTTGAGCAAATGGCTTTTCTGGTTCTGGCTCAACTTTTGCCGTACCGAAAACTACAAAATGTTGCCGTGTTCGACTCGCAGGCGGACCATTCCCTTGAAAATTGATGCTGAAATAGCGCCAAAAGTTCAGTTCGGATCGAAGGCCGGGACACTACGGGCCTTGGCCAAAGTCCTTACCACGGCCTACGTTCTGCCCGTCTTCGTCTTTTCGGTTGGTGACTGGGAACGCGACCGCGACGCCGTCTTGCGTCTCATTGAAGCGTTGCCCTGGTCGAGTGCAGGTCCCCTGGTCGTGCGGAGTTCTGCCATGGGCGAGGACTCTCATACCCAGTCCTTGGCGGGCCAGTTCAGCTCGGTACTCAACGTGAACGGAAGAGCCCACATCATCGAGTCCGTCGCAGAGGTCGTCGCGTCGTACGGGAGGCTCCACGAGGACGATGAGGTCCTTATCCAGCCCGAAGTCGTGGACGCCCTCTACAGCGGGGTCGCCTGCAGCTGCGACCCCACCACGGCGGCGCCCTATCGCGTGATCTCGTGGCACGAGGGAACCGACACCACCAAAGTCACCACCGGCGACGCGGATGACGTCGAAAATTGGGTCGGCGTGCCGTTTCGTAAGCCCGCCGCACTTCCCGAACCCCTTCGACCGTTGTTGGCGCTCCTCGATGAGATCCAGACGTTGACCGGTGAGAGTCGATTCGAAGTCGAGTTCGCGATCAACGGTCGAAACGAGACGATTCTCCTCCAGGCCCGTCCGCTCGTCCTCTCACCCTCGACGGTGTCACCGACCAAGCACGCCAAGACACTCCGCAGCCTTTCGAAGGACTTGAAGGAGCGCGGTAGCGCTACGTCGCTCGCCGGCGCGCCGATCTACTCATCGATGTGCGACTGGAATCCAGCCGAGATGATCGGGGAGAAGCCCCGTCAGCTCGCCGCGTCGCTGTACGGGGCGCTCATCACCGACGAAGCGTGGTCCGCGTCGAGGGCGTCCTACGGCTACCGCGACATGCGGGGCACGCCACTCATGGTGAATTTCGGAGGGCTCCACTACATCGACGTTCGTGTCGATTTCTACTCGTTCACCCCGAGCGCGATAAGCGATGACCTGGTGGCGCGACTCAGCGAGTACTACTCGGAGAGACTTCTCGCGTCGCCTGAGTTGCACGACAAGGTGGAGTTCGACATCGTCACGACGTGCAACGCCTTCGGTCTATCGGAAGACTTGGCGAAATTGCGCTCTGAAGGCTTCAGTGACGAGGACATCGACCAACTCCATCAGTCGTTGGTGGCGCTCACCAACGACATTCTCCAGGGCGACACGACGTGGCGCCGCGACCGAGAGTTGTTGGAGAACTCGCGAACGCTCGAGACGACGGATATCAAGAGCGCCCTTCTCAGCTGCCGAGACACGGGCGCGTTCCCGTTCGCGGGGCTGGCGAGAGCCGCGTTCGTCGGGAGCAAGCTCTTGAAGGGGCTCGTGGAGGCGCGCGTGCTCTCGACGACCGACCTCGAGAGTCTGATGGGCAGTCTCAAATCGGTGACCCAGGACATGTTGCTCGACTTCCACCGGTTGGGTCGCGAGGACTTCCTTGCGCTGTACGGGCATCTTCGCCCGGGGACCTACGACATCTGCGCCCCTTCGTACGCGGAGGACCCGGAGCGCTACTTCGGTCAGGACGCGACCCCGGATCTACCCAGTGCACCGACCGAGGTCTTCAGTCTCAGCGATGCTCAACGCGACGCGATCGCGTTGCTCATGGCGCAGGACCACATCGTCGGGACC
Source organism: Acidimicrobiales bacterium (assembly GCA_035949355.1). Classification (GTDB taxonomy): domain Bacteria; phylum Actinomycetota; class Acidimicrobiia; order Acidimicrobiales; family RAAP-2; genus RAAP-2. Next base: position 38,524 of record DASZIH010000006.1, on the reverse strand, counting down.
CCCGACGAACTCATCGAGTTCATACAGTCCTCGATACGCGATCGTGAGTGGGGAAAGTTCGAGTACTCCAAGCAGGTGAGTCACGTTCTCAATCTGGTCAACAAGTTCGCCGAGGACCACGGACTGACGAGAGAGGATGTCTCCTTCCTCCCGATCGAATCGATTCTGGAGGGTCAAGAGCTGGGTGACGGCGCCGCCGAGTTCTTCTCGCGTCTCATTGCGGACAAACGACGCGACTACGAGCTCACGAGCTCTATTCTTCTCCCTTCCTTCGTCAGCTCGCCCAATGACTTCTTCGACTTCCTTGTCCCGAACATCGACCCGAACTACGTCACCAAGAAACGCGTCATCGGAAAGGTCGCCGACGTCGAACGCGGTGACGACGTCAAGGGCGCGATAGCGCTCATCAGCAGTGCCGACCCCGGATTCGACTGGCTGTTCACCACGGGCATCGTGGGCTTGATCACCGCTTACGGGGGCGTCAACTCGCACATGGCCATCCGCGCGCAGGAGCTAGGGATTCCCACCGTCACTGGCGTTGGTCCGAATCGATTCGCGGCGTACAGGAACGCTCACTCCATCGAACTCGACTGCGCGGCAGGCTTCGTACGAGTCACTCGATGAAGAGAGTCGGTGTCACCCAGCGTCAGCTTCCCGTGACGGCGACGGGCGAAGTGCGCTTCGCGCTCGACGAACGATGGTCGCACTTCCTCTGGGACGTGGGGATCATGGCGATCGCCCTGCCGAACGTTCCGGACGTGGCGCTGTCGACGGCGAAGGAACTCGATCTCGACGGCATCATCTTGTCCGGTGGTGGCGATCTGGCTAACTACGGAGGAGACAGTCCGAACCGTGACGAGACGGAGCGGTCGCTCTTGTCGTGGGCGATCGAAGAAGGAAAGCCACTCTTGGGTGTCTGTCGCGGTATGGAGTTAGTCGCCGACGTCATGGGCTGCACGCTGGTTCGAATTGAGGGACACGTGGGCGTGAAGAACCACGTCGAAGGCCCTCTCATCACCGGTTCGGTGACGTGCTATCACGACTGGGCCATCAAGGACGTGCCGACGTCGCTCGTGGGCTTGGCGTGGTCGGGCGACGTGCTGGAGGCGTTCGCCACGCCCGACGGAGGGGTACTCAGCGTGATGTGGCACCCCGAGCGGGAGTGGCCGAACAATCCTGCCGCGACCCAGTTGGTCCAAGATCATTTCGGCGCTGCCTCATGAAGGGACTGATCCTGGCAGCGGGCCGAGGTTCGCGAATGGCGTCGCTCACGTCGGACCGACCGAAGGGCCTCGTCGAGATCGACGGGCGCACACTGCTGGACCGCCAACTGAGTGCGTTGAACCGAGCGGGTGTCACGGAGATCGCGGTCGTCGGCGGATGGCAGTTTGACGGTCTGCGTTCACTGGGTCTCCCGCTGTACCTGAACGCCGAATGGGAGACGACGACCATGGTCGACAGTCTCCTCTCGGCTCACGAATGGTTCGACGGAGAGCCCGTCTTCGTCTCGTACGCCGACATCGTCTTCGGCAGCGACGTGGTGCGAACGATGATGGAACGAGACGACGAGCTCATCATCGCCTACGACGAGCACTGGTTGGAGAAGTGGACCCTGCGCTTCGAGGATCCCTTGACGGACGCGGAAACCTTCACGCTGACGCCGGACGCGTACCTCAAGACCATTGGTCGACGCGCTACGGATCTCGCGGACATCCAGGGTCAGTACATGGGACTGCTCTTGCTACGTCCTGCTGCTCTGGAGAAGATCCGCGCCGTTGCCGAGTCCAATGAGATCTTCAGCATGACGCACCTGTTGGAGCATCTCGTCGAGAACGACGTGTGCGCCGTGAAGTGTGTGCCGACACCCGACCCTTGGTTCGAGTTCGACACCATCAGTGACATCGAGTGGGGTACGCAGTATCTTCGTCAGCTCGACGCGATCGAACGAAGCATCGTCGACGCTGAGGAGCCCGTCGCCAAGAGTTGAGCGACACCAGCGCCTCTCGACGAGACCGGTCTCAAGACCTTTGAACTACAGTCACCGAGATGGATTCGCTCGCCTCCATCGTGATTCCGGCCCACAACGAGGAACATCGCATTCGGGGTCTGCTGGAGACGCTCACGGACAAGTCACTGAAGGGGCGATACGACGTCTACGTCATCTGCAATGGATGCACTGATCGAACGAAGGAAGTCGCCGAGGAGTTCGAAGGGATTGACGTCGTCGAGATAACGGACGTGGGGAAACACTTCGCGCTGAACGAAGGTGACCGACTCGCCGATGACGTTTTTCCGCGGTTGTACTGCGACGCCGACGTCCGACTCGATCCCTCGTCGATAGAGCACCTTGTCCAAAGGCTCACGACGGACGAGGTGGTGGCGGCCGGTCCTTCGGTCAAGTACGACGTTGAGAGAGCCTCCTGGGGAGTCAAGAAGTACTACCGGTCACTCGACAGCCTGGTGATGAGCAAGTGGCTGGACGTCCATCTCGTGGGACGTGGCGTTTACGGCGCGAGTCGCAACGCCCGCAAGCGATTTGACGTCTTCCCCTCGCTGTTCGCTGATGACAAGTTCTTCGACTCTCAGTACGACGAGACGGAGAAGGTGACGGTCAGCGACGCGTTGGTCACGATTTGGACTCCAACGACGCTTCGCCAACTCGTCCGGAACGAGACCAGAGTCGCGAGGGGAAATCGCCAAGCCGCCACCTACTTTTCGCGCGAGCAACGCGTCGAAAGTGTGGACGCGAAGGACTCAGTCCCCTTGGCTGCCATGATTCAATCGAAAGCGAGGACTTTGCGACAATGGGCACGCGACGTGAAGACCGCTGACTACGCGCCCCTGCTCGTCTATCTGTCGGTGACGGCCACGACGCGGCTCAGTCTCGTCCTCCTGCGCCTCCGACAAAAGCAAGTCAGCTGGCGCTAACCATCGGGTCATTCGCGCGTCGGTGCCGAGCCAACGCGCGAGGTCTCTTCAGTTCACTTGAGGGTGACGACGACCCGGCGATTCTTCGCTCGTCCGGAGGCCGTCGCGTTTGAGGCGACCGGTTTCGAACTGCCCTTACCCGCCGTGGCGATGGTGACGCCGTTCACGTGGCGATCGGTCAAGAGTTGTTGTAGGTATCGTTCGACCGTCACCGCTCGTGCCTTGCTGATCGCAAGGGACGTGGCCTGCGACGACGCGCTGTCGCTGTATCCCGTGAGGACGACGTTCGAATCGTTGCCGCTGGCGATGCGATTCGCGAGGTCCACGACTTCGCTTTTGAGGAGCGGGGACAGGGACGATGAATTGGCCGCGAATGGTCGCACGGTGTACGCACTCGTAGAAGGCGTCGGGGGATTCGTCGTCGTGGTCGACGTCGAGGTCGTGGTGCTGTTCGGGTCGGCGGAGTATTCCGCGACCCAATCGACCAGTGTCGACTGAGGCGTCGTTGGGCATGAACTCGGACTCAGCGGGTTCGGCGCGACGTTGCACCACGTCTGTTGTTGAATGTCGAGCGTCATCGGCTGATGGGGAATCTCGGACGCGTCGTTGACCTGGGCCCAGATCTTTCCGTCCAGCGTGTACGAGATAGAAGAGGCGGTCCAGATGACGCCCCAGGTGTGCCACTGCGACATGTCCGTGCTGATGATGTTGTGGACCTGGGAGTTGTTCGCGCCGAAGTGCAGTGTTGCCATCGAGGAGCCGAGAGCACCGTTCGTCTCGTCGAAGTCGATCTCTGGCGGCCACCCCGACGTCGGCCATAAGAGCTCGACTTGCGTCGGTCCGACGCCCGTTGTCCTCGAGCGAACGAAGTACGCGCCGTACGTATTCGTGACGCCGCATTGGCAGAGCCCGCCAGTCACCCACTCGCCCCCAAAGGCCGGGTCCTGGAACGTATTGAGCTGCAGCAGTCCGTTGCTGACGACCACGTGATTCAACGCCCACTGAGAGCCGGGGTCACTACTGCCCGGCGCTCCCTTGTACACGTTCCAACCACTGGGAATGCTCGAACCGGTGAAATCGTTGGCGTACGTTCGCGTGTACCCCGTCATCGCCGTCGGACCCGGGGGCGCTTCGCCGGACGGCTCGGACGCGGAAGTGGTCCCATCGGGGACCGCAGCGCTCGGGGCCGTCGCCCGCGGAGCGTGATGAAAAGGTGCGCTACGGGTGGGCAATGTTGTTGAAGCACCCGTGACGTTGTCACCCCCGGGAACCAAGCTCACCACAACAGAGGTCATCACCGCGAGAGAAGTCGTCCACGCGATCATCGAGCGACCGCTTCTTCGAGTGGCGTGCTCAACCCCTTGTTGTCGCCAGTTCATCCCCGAGTTGTCCGCTTCACTAATCGCTCTCCTAGACGCACTTCATTGACAAGCCCTGACGAGGCAAGCGACACCGTCGCAGGCAACAATATTCAAGACAACAGATACGGGGCACAGCCCCTTGGCGACCCGCCAATGTTACCAATTGGGAGGTCGGCGTCAAAAGGACCGTCGGAACCTTCCAAATGAGAGAAATGCCTCTCCATCAGGTAATAAGTCGACCGCGACGTGATCCGGGCGGTTGGTAGGATGCGCACCTGTGACACTTCCGAAACGCTCCGCGTTCAGCGTCTTCCTTCGGCTCGCGACACGGAGATTGCTCATCATCGCGTCACTCGTCGCGGAGCCTCTGCGGGCGCGGATCAGGAGCAACGCACTCGTTCGACTCGAAGGGACGACGCGTCGAACCGGTCTCGAGGAAAGTGAGCTTCCGAAGATCGTGTTTCTCTCGGTGTACCGCGCGAAGAACGTCCGCCTGGTGCAGGTACTGCTGCGCGAACTTGGCCCCGACGCGGACGTTCGACTGTGGGCGCTCGATGAGGTGGCGCCGGATCTCGCCGCTTACACGGTAGGCAGCGGGCCAGGCACTCGGTTCGCGCACTTCAACAACCTTTACCGCAACGAGAGCGTTGAAGACGATGCTTGGGTAGTTCTTGCTGACGATGACGCACTCTTCGTCAAAGGAAGCCTTGTCGAAACGATCGATCTCATGAAGCGAAGTCAGTTCTCCCTTGCTCAGCCAAGTCACAGCGTGATCGGTTGGTGGACGAGCATGTTCAACGTCGCGCGGCCATTCTCGCTCACGAGAGAAACGAACTACGTCGAGCAGGGTCCCGTCGTGATCATGGAGTCCTCGTTCGCTAGGGAAGTCCTTCCTCTGCCTGAAGACAATGACATGGGCTGGGGAATCGAAGCGGAGTGGTACCGATTGAAAGAGGGCCGCCGTCGAATCGGCGTCGTCGACAGCTGTCGAATCGCGCATTGGGGCCGTAACGCCACCTCGTATCCCAAAGGGCCCGAGATGATCAACATGCGAAAGCGTCTCACGAGAGCCGGTGTCGAGAGTATCTGGCAGTTGCAAACGGTCAACGGACATTGGTGGCGTTGGCAGCGGACGCCTCCCTGGGTCAAGCACTGAGGACGTCAGTCCATAGCGACCTCGGCGCCGATTTAATCCATGTTCTGCGTGGGTGGCACACGAGTCGACTCTCTTAGTACGCAGCGACGTGGCTACGCGCACTGTCTCGAACGTCGTTCAGCGAACATCTCCAGTTTCGGGTTGAAGTAGCGCGATGAGATCGGCTGTTGGTCGAAGACGTTGGACTGATGGGACAAGAACGTAGCGACTACGTGCGCGATGTCACGCCACTAGCGACGACGAGTCTCTTGGCGAGACGTTTCCATCGTCTTCCCAACGTTCGAAGTAGTGCGTGGTTGAGAGTGCTCTGACGGGGCACCAACGAAGCGGCGCGCTCCAATGCTCCACCAAACACCGCAATGACGTCGCGTCGTTCCGCCTCGCGGGAGTACTCCCGCTTGACGAGCTCCACCGCATTCTTCGACATGGCCAAGAGGCTCTCGTCGTTGCCCCATCGCGAGAGAAGCGACTCCAGCTCCACCACGAAATCCCTGATCTCGCCGTCTGCAATCGGAATCGCGGCGCCCGGGCGCATGTACTCAGATCCGGCACCGCCGTGAAAACCGACCACGAGACAGCCAGACGCCATGGCTTCCAGTGAAGGCAGGCCGAAGCCTTCGCGCTCGTTGAGCGAGAGGAAGATAGAAGCGCGGCCTAGGACTCGAGCGGTCTCTTTCTCGGTGAGACCTTCGATCGGCAGAAGTTCCCAATCCTTGAGTGAGCCACGTCGGTTGAGGACGTGAAGAATCTGGTTGAGTTCCTTGCGACGTTTGCGCGGCATGAAGGCAATGCTCTTGGTCTTACCTTCGTCAGCCTCACGAAAGAGCGCGGTGTCGATGCCAAGTTTGACGCGATCAACTCGAAGGGTTGGAAAGCACATCTCGACGTACTTGCGGTTGTCTTCAGATACGACGACGATGCCGAGCGTGTCCGGACTGACGACCGTGTCGAGTTCGCCGGGCGTCAACTTGAGGCCCGTGAACGTCTCGTAGGCATTTTGATTGAAGACGAGATTCGCCACGCCCGGCGCGATCTTCGAGATGTTGTCTCGGTACCATTCCGGCATGACGACGAGGTCACCGGTGACGAGGCGAACATCACGGGCGCTCGTGACCCGAGTCTCGTTCTCGAACCACGTGCAACGAAAACTCCTCGAACTGTGGACGACTGACGCGCTCACTCCCGAGCTATTGAGCGTGTCAACGAAGCGGTACATGACTCGGACTCCGCCGTAGGGTTCGTTGTCGTCAGGGCAGAGGAAATAGATCGTTGCGGGCACGATACGCCGAGATTACCAGTACAGCGCGACGCTCGAGATTCCGTCGCGCTGTAGGCTCAACGCTCCGACGCGAGATCGCGCGATACGCCGTTCGCGCACGACGCGCGAAGAAGAAGAGTCTGTAACGAGATGTCGACACGATGTGAGAATCGCTCGCGCAATGCTTGTAGCGGACACGTGAGCGAGTAGGTCGCCCATTTGTTGTGGTGAAGCGGTGCTGTAAGATTTCATCCGAGTTACTTCTCGGTCCTTCCTGTCTCGCTCGACGAATACGATGAGGAAAAGCATGTCCACTGTGAGCGTGGTGATCCCGACGTACCGTGGCGGGACGCTCCTTCGAGACGCGGTGGCTTCGGTACAGGCACAAACGCTCGCCGACTGGGAACTCATCATTGTGTCCGACGGGTGCGACGACGACTTCTCCGACCTCGAAGAAATCGGTCCCCGCGTCAGGGTTTTCAAGCAGCGAAATCGAGGGATATCCATTGCGCGGAACGTCGGCGTCAGTCTCTCGCAGTCGGAGTACATCGCCTTTCTCGACGACGATGATCGAATGTTGCCGGAGCGGCTTCGTTCACAGGTAGAGGCCTTGAGTGACGAGCGAATTGGACTGTGTCACACCCAATTCCAATTCATTGACGAGCTGGGAGACGTGAAGGGCCCAGGCAACTCCAAAGAGTCGCAGTACCTAGATTTTCTTCGCGACGACGGCATCGTCCTGTTCGCGTCGACGATGATGAGGAAGTCGGTCTTCCAAGCCGTCGGTGGATTCGGCTCGCTCTTCCCTAAGAGTGAGGATATTGACTTTCTCTATCGTGTCGCGAGAGAGGGACCGATTCTCTTTCTCCCCGAGGTCCTCACCGAGTATCGGCGACACCCGGCAAACACGTCGGTGACGATGCTCGGTAGCTGGGAGCGCAGACTCGTCCTCGAACAACACCTCTTCGTCTCCGAAGTGCACGGCGAGAAGGAGAGCGTGCGAGCAATTCGACGCGGCCTCAAGTACGTGCCGACAGAACGTGCGGTGCGCGCGATGCATGACGCTTACGTCGCCCGCTACAACCACCAGCGCGTCACGATGCTGTGCCTTCTCGGCGTGGCGTTCCTCTACGCTCCCCGCTTCACGTGGAGAGTCTGTTCGAACGCTCTACGGAACGACGCCGCGCGCCGGCGTCTTCGCAAGTAGTCGCTCGACGCCCGCGCCGAGCGACGCAGTCCGCGCAGCGCCTATCCGACAACGCCTTCGGCGCGGCTTGGCGAGACGGCGCGCTGGTAGCGCTTGATGAGAATCGGCAAGAAGAAGATCGCTTGAACGCCCGTCTCCACCAAATAGGAAAGACCTATGGCCCTTATGCCCAAGTGACTGAGTGAGAGCAGAAGAACGCTGAAGAAGATGACCGCACTCGCGGTTTGGCGAACCGCGAACCACCAGACGCGCTTGTCGAGGAGCGCAAAGGTGAAGTAGAACGCCGAGACAGACATCGCTGGGACGGAGAGCAGCATCATTCGTAGCAGCAACGTTCCTTGTGTCGCGTAGCTTCGCCCGAAGATCCCCAAGATCTCGGGTGCGAGCGCGACGCCGAGCACGATGCTCGGCAGCAGCAACGCCACCATCGTTCGCAACGTCGTGCGAGCGTAGTGTCGAGTCCGTTCTGGGTTCGAGGAGACCTCGACGACGAAGGAGCGCAGAATGCTCGACAAGAGTAGGAAGGCACCTCCCGAGATCTGTGCCGGGATGTAGTAGTGGGCGTTCGCGACCGCTCCAAGTCGGTTGATGACGATGAGCGTCGTGAGCGATCCCGTGAGGACGGTGATGACCAAGCCGCCGTACTCGCCACCCGCGAGGACGATCAACTCTCGTGTCGTGGGCAGCTTCTCGCTGACGGGACTGAGCGAGACGTGATGGGGGATACGACTCTTGAATATGTACCAGTTGACGAGCACGATCATGGCGACCACGGGGAGTATCCAGGCGACGAAGATGCCTTCGCCCGCCGTGATCATGAGAAACAGCGGCAGCAGACCTAACTTCGCCAGTGCGTAGAGGATGTTCTCGACGGGGACCCATCGCGTAGCGCGCAGTCCCACGAGTACCGAGTCCTGCAGAGCGAAAACCGTCCAAAGAATCACCGCGAGGACGAAGAACGCACGCCACTCGAGGGACCGAGGAAGAAAGCTATGGCCTAGACCCAACGCGACGTACGCCGCCGAGATCACCAATGACGCCGAGACACAAAGTGCGTAGGCACGAACGATGAACGATCTTGTCTGGTCGCCCGCGACCGGCAGAAAGCGTTCGAAGTTCGTGCTGAAACTGAACTGGGATATGAGAGAGAGCAACAACATGACCGCGATCTCGGCGGACATCCGGCCCACGGTCGCTTCGGACGCTAGATGTGCTGCGACACCCCAAAAGACGATACCTATCATGGCCGAACCCGCCCCGGACGCGATGAGCGACAAGGCGTTTTGGACGAGTCCGTCCGTCGGCTTCGCACTCACGAAGAGGCTCCTTGGCGACCATTTCATAGGGCTCGCGGCGTCCGTCTCGTGTCGGCGACGACGGTCAACGAGCACAAGGGTCGTCCAAGCACGCGGTCACTACACCGTTGCCTTGAGCACCGTTGCGGTCGTCCAGTGCGCGGCGATCCGATAGCCATGGTTCACGAACATGGTCTCGAGCGTTGCTTCCCAACCGACGGGATAGCCCACGACCTCTTCGCCGTACGCCTCTTCGGACTGCGACAAGATGATGATCGTGGGCTTCGCCTGGAGGAGGAGTTGACCGATCTTTTGGTACGACGAGGTTGATCCAGGGTTGTACACGCCGACCGTCGTGATGTCACGCTGCCCGATCGGCAGGTAGTAGTTCGCGAGCCCAATCGTGTCGCCCGCGCGAACGTGCGCGTACGCGTAGTTGACCGCGGCGAGCTCTCCTCTGGAGAACGACACGTACGCGTCGTTGCCTCCTCGAACGATGGTGGTGGCCAGCGCGAACGACAGAAGGACACCGGCGATGATGATCCGAAGTGCTGTTCGGCCGATACCGGTGAAGTGCCCGATGGTGATCGCCGGGAGAAGACCGCGAATGGTTCCCGACGAACTCGGAAGTATCGCCGACGCCGCGAGCAGCGAAGCAAAGGGCAGCGCGTAGAGCACTACGCGCAGTAGTCCCTCGCCGCCGTAGCTCTGTGCGGCGACCAGTAGAAACGGGGCGGCGACGAGAGCTTCGAGGACGCGCGAGTCCGCGTATCGACGCAAGAACCCAACGCCGCCGAGGAAGAACAGCGCTCCGGTGAGAAGGATTCGGATCTCGACGACCAACAGGTGGGTGGACGCGCCCGAAACCCTGGCCGTCACGTTGGAGGTGAGCGTGCTGCTCACTTGGCCGACGGAACCAAAGATGACGTTGAGGTGGCCTACCCAGTAGTTGCTCGCTCCAAGACTGAGCCAGTCGATGGCGAACACGGCGAAGAGAAGCACCAGCTCAGGTCGACCGAGGCGTCGTGTGAGAAGGCACGCGGCGAGCGCGAGGACGATGGCGTACGGGGTGAGTTGATGGCTCATCGCGGACGCCAGGCCGATCAGTGCCAGGAGCGCGAGGACGCTCAGCATCTCGATGAATCCCCACGTCGTCGTGGTGTCATCGCCGACGTAGCGCGCGTGCGTGAGAAGACCTCGGCTCTGGGTTACGCGCTCCCTCCAGAATCCTTGCTCCGGACCGTCGCGCTCGACGCGTCGGGGTTGCCACACCGCGAGAACGGTTGCGATGACCACCAGGTAGAACAAGTAGTTGAGCGCCTGGGGGGAGAAATAGTCCTGAAAGATCCAGTCCGTGGCGTAGTAGAAGGCGATGCCGAGCCATCCCGCTCGGCGGCTCACGCCACTGAAGCGAGCAATCACCAGCAGCGGCGCCAAGTACGCCAACTCGATGAAGATGGGGAACCATCGTAGGAAGGCGATCGCGTTCGCCTGTCCAGTGAAGGCGACGAGGACCGACGCCATCGAAAAGCCGCCGGGCCACGAGAACCGGGCGTCGTAGCCGTTCAACGGATGTCCGTGTTGACTTATGTACTGAATGAAGCCGGCGTGGATCCACGAGTCCGTCAGTTGGGCGACGGGCTCGATGGCCGAGGCGGTCCCGTAGAGGAAGAGCGCCAACAATACGACGAGGACGAAGAGGCGGCCCGTTCGAAGGGGTGTGCGCAGCAACTCAATGGCGAATCCAGCGACGACGAAGGCGAGACCGACGAAGTACGGCCAGCCGAGGACCGACACCAGCCCGTACGGTCCCATTTTGGAGTAGTCCGCGTTCTGGACAGCGACGAGCCAAAGGACGAGACCCATGAATCCGAGAAAGAGACCGAGAAAGTTGCGCAGGGCTTGAGGCTCTCGATTGAAGTCACGACGGACCATGGTCATCGAGCGATCGCTCATCCGATGACCTTGAAACGGACGATGACGAGAACGATGAAGAGAACAAAGAGCACCACGACGGCTCCGTCGAGCGTGCGTGACACCGAACGAGAGAGCACCACACCCATGACTTTGGTCACTGCACGAAGGCTCAAGAGGGTCACGACGGCGACGAGCGAGACAAAGACAACTTGGGGTGCACCAAGAGCACTCGCGTTGGCAAGAAGTAGGTTCGTCACTTCGTGCGCCCGATTCGTCGCTGACGCGAGCCCGACTGCCAGAACAGCGACGGGAAGCAGATGACGCACACGAGCTCTTCGAAGACCACTGGGTGCCAAAGCTTCATGGTGATCATGAGCTGCGCGGCGATCATCACCAGCGACAAGCTCGCCGCCATGGTGAGACCGATCTCGAGGGCAGCGTTCTTGAGTTTGACGAGTCCTACGACGGACCACCCGGGAATCACAATGCCGAGGACAAGTCCGAAGACGAAGCGCACTGGTCCATGGATGTTCGCCAACGTGAGCGCCAGGGTCATCACGTCGACGATGGCGAGAAGGGTAGAGAGGGTCTCGCGGGCGTTTCGCGTGCGAGACGGAGTTGGCACTCTGCGCGTCTCGTGCGTAGCGACGCGCTCACGGAACGGCATCGCCACGTCGCTCGCGACGACCGCGGGAGGAGGCGTGAACTCTCGAACGCTCGCCGCGTGTTTTGCTCCGACCTCTTGCGAAGCGCCTAACCGTCGTTGGTGAGTGGAGAGTTGTCGTTGGCAGGCGATACGGACGATCTCTAGGTCGTCTGCAACGACGACGCGCGGTTCGCAGTACACACCCGGCACGACGCCGACTTGCGCGGCGAAGTTCTTGCTCACGGCTTTGCCACCGTGGCGAAAGATCTGCGTGCCGACGTTGTCGTCTTCGAGGACGATCACCGCGTCGAGTAGGTCGAACCGTTCGACGAGAAGAGCCAACGCCGAGTAGATGAACCCGAGCCCCGTCTCCGTGGTCGCCAGCGTGTCGAGAGCGGCCTGAAGGGACTCACCTTGAGAACTCAGATCCGAGGGATGGGGCTGATTTTCTTTGGCGTCCGAATCTGAAGTCATGGCAGCGCACGTGCACGTCCCACTGCTGGCTCCTTTCGCGCCGCACGAGCGATATGGGACAGAAGGTTGGTGTAAGTCATTGGTGACCGTGCATGGTCGATTCTAGGTCCTGACTCTCAAACGCTGGGAAGAATCGACTTCCCGTCAGTCCTGAAAGTAGTTGCGTAGGACGCTTCGTGCGTAGGCGACGGGCCCGTACACCATCCCGAGGAGGTGTCGCACGTACGCACGACGCGGATAACTCGCTGACGTACTGGGTGATCGTTCGTCGCGCGGTTTCGTCAGCAGTCGGTAGCCCGCCGGAATCCGGCGAATCATCTTCGCGAGGTGACGTGGGTCTCGAATGATCAACGCGGTGAACATCGCCGTCAATCCAACGCCGTAACCGAACACCTGCGTGAGAAACGCGTCGTCACTCTGACGATGCTGATGGTGGACGACGGCTCTCGGTTCATACGCGAGCGTCCCTCCCGTGAGGACCTGTTTCATGAAGAGAGCGAGATCCTCGCCGCCGCGCGCGGGCGTACCGGTACCGAGCGTGACGTCGAATCCTCCGTTTCGCTGGAGGGCAGACCGACGAAACGCCATGTTGCAACCCGCGCCAAAGCGTCCGGTGGCGTACGGGAACATCTCGTCCGTCTTCGCCAAGAGCTCCATGCTCAGAAGCTCCGCCGAGAACGTGTGGTTGAAACCACCGAAGAACTCTTCGAACCACAGTTGGGGTTGTGTTCGCAGTTCGGTCGGCAGGACGAGACCGCCGATGCCATCGACTTCGGGACTCGTGACGAATCGGGTTCCTAACTCTCTCAACCAATTGACCTCAATCACGACGTCATCGTCGGTGAAGGCAATGAACTCGCCCGTGGCGTTGGCGATGCCTCGATTGCGGGCCGCGGACACGCCGGGTTTGGGTTCTGCGAAAACGCGGACCCGATCGCCACCCGGAAACGAGGGGAGCGGAACGCTTCGAGAATCTCGACGGTTGTCAACGACGATGATGTCGAAATCTGGGTAGTCAAGCGCGAGCAGCGTTTCGACCGTGAGCAGCAACCGCGACGGATCTTGACAGATGGTCGGCACGACGACGGTGGCCGGAGGGAGTAGATCGTCTGGGACGGCAACGTGAGGTGACACGACCATGTTCTTGAAGTCGACGGTCAGCTCCTCGAGTCGCTGCAGTGTGAGCTTGCCGCCTTCGGCGACGACTTCGAGGATCCCGACGACTTGGCCCTGCTTCACCACTTCCATCCAAACGCGTTGGCCGGAGGTGACGTCGCTGATGTCGACATCGGTCATCGCGTCGAGGTCGACCTGGACGATCGGAATCGGCACCCAGTTCGCGTCGATGAGTGAAGAGCCGTTACGCCCGGCGACAGTCGTAGAAGAAGTGCGCCGTACTGACATTGACTAACTCGCTCGTCGTTGGGCGGATGGTTTCAATCCGATAGCAGTTTCCGTTGTAGGTATCAGTGCTTCTCGCCCCCTCGCGGTGTGCGCACCGACGATGGCCGAAGACTTCATTAGTCGTTCGCGGCGGGCTCGAGAATGTTGAGGGGAGAACTGTCGCGGGCGGCGGGCGTGAGTCGACGAGCGAGCCGGTCCCACGCGTCGGGACTTGGAAACTGCAACTCCTCGAGTCTGAGTGCGTGGTTGAAGGCCACGTGGACCGACGACGGACTACGCAGGTCCGCGAGGAGTCCTCCGACGTAGCCGCGTCCGACCATAGGCAGCGTGGAGTCGGTGAGGACGACCGTCGCGATACCGCTGTCGACCGCGGACGAGAACGCCCTCGAGTCCAACGCGGGCTCCGCGACGCTCAACGCGGATGAGGTCGACACCAACTCGTCAAGGTCAGCCGCCGTTATATCGTCACCGATGAGTCGAACGTTGTCCGAGTGGTAGCTACTCGCCACCATGTCGGGCACGGCGTCACCGGTGTAGCGCATGACCACGTGGAGTTGATAGTCCGAAATCCACGCTTCGGGAATGGCGTCGAACGCGGAGAGCACCGTCGACAGCGATCCACCGTTGTTCTTCGGGAGGAACGCCGTTATCTGACGATCCGTCGACCGCCCGCTTCGTCCGCGAAGTGACAACGCCTTGCGCGCTTCGACGTTGGGGCCTCTCGATCCGAAGACTTGCGCGAGCTCGGCCGCGTCGGCGATGTCGCCGACGTAGACACGGTCCGCTTGGTACAAGATCTCTGCCAGCGCGATCGGACGCACCGGATTCGACGCCGGCAAGCTGGCACAGATGACCGTTGTCGAAGCGCCAGACGCTTTGGCGACCTGGAGAAACTGTCGGATCCACGTGTTGTCGATGCCCGGCCACGCGTACGCGATGGCGGTGCCGACGTCGGGTCCCACCAAGTCCTTGAACGCGCGTGCGCGCAGTCGAGGGTTGTTGGGCGCGCGGTGTCGATCGATGTTGGCGCTCGTGTGCACGTCGTGCGCGGTCGCCAATGAGGAAGCGCGGTGGAGCCCGGCCATGAAGTCCGAAGCGACGTCAACTTCAATGCGCGTGACGTGTGACGTCTTCGCGAGTGCGCGCACGATCTCGGAAACGATGATGCCAGGGATCGTGAGGGACGAACCCGGGCCCGCGACAACAACACCTGTCCGATACTCCTGGACACTGTTGCTGAGGGAGTCCTCAGGACGCCAATACACGGTATCTCCTTAGCCTTTCACTTACGATCACACGTAAGATTCTGAACCCGTCACGAAGAGCATGGAGGTTGCTGACGCCGTGAATCCGGTTCGCTTCGTAACACGGTACCTCGCTTGTTCGCAGTCCTGCTCGTTGTGCGCGGATTCCAATCAAAGTTTCAACTTCAAATCCGTCGGTGTCGATTCCTAGCCAGTCCAGGCGGTCGGCCCACACGCCGATGTACCCGTAGGTGGCGTCGGTGTAGTGAGCCCCGAAGAGGATCCGTAGGAGGAAGCAGATGCCGCCGTCGCCGAATCGACGGAACTTGGTGATGTCACTCGACCCCGCGCCCGGGCAGAAGCGGCTGCCCTTGACGTAGTCAGAACCCGCGAGCAACGCGTCGGTGAAGGCGCCGATCTCGGCGCCGTCCATCGATCCGTCCGCGTCCAAGGCGATAAGGATGTCGCCCTTGGCTGCGTAGAGCCCTGCTTTGAGGGCTGCACCCTTGCCGGACTTTGGTTCATGGACGATACGCACGTCACTACGAAGAACCTTCGCGATGCGCTCGGTGTCGTCGTTCGAACGACCGTCGACGACGATGACTTCGTGCACCCAATTGGGCACGGTGTTAAGGACGTAGGGAAGATTCCCAGCTTCGTTGAGCGTGGGAATAATTATGGAAACGCTCACCTCGTCGCGGGTGAGGCCGCGCCCGAGATCGTTATCCATTTGAACCGACAGGGCCGCTGGGTCCACCCTCCACAAGCCTTTGCTCCTCATCAGCCCCTGCACCTTAAAGAATGGCAGAAAGGCCCAAATTTGTCAATTTTTAGTGATTTCGATGTAATCGGAAAAGCGCTCGTCACGGTTGAATTACCGGTGTCTGACGGTGTTCGTCCACCTGGCACGGATCCATGGTGAAGTTGTATCACTCTACCGGGAGGGAGTTCATGTCGCCCTCGCTCGAATCGACGTGAATAGTTGGCACTCATTTAATCTCCCTTGCGTTCAACCAACACCCCGACAATCGCGGAGTGCTGACATCTGTGCACTTTCTTCGGTCATCGACGCGTCGCACTGTTGTCGCCCCTGCGTCGTCACTACTTTTTGTAACGCAATTGCAACGTAAATTTGTAACGCGATTGCAAACTCTTCGAACGCTCTTCCTCGATTTGTCTGAGCGGGTCGACACTCAGACGAGTCGACCGTCGTTCGTTAGTTGGCGCTGTATTCAGCGACCCAGTCGACCTGCATTGACTGCGGCGAGGTTGGGCAAGCCCAACCTGATGAGCACCAGGTCTGCTGTTGGAGGTCGAGGGTCATCGGCACGCTTGGTATCACCGAGGGCGACGCCATTCTTCCCCATACCTGACCGTCAACGGTGTAGGTGATCGACGTCGGCGTCCAGATGACACCCCAGGTGTGCCACTGCGTCATGTTGATACTGAGTCCGTCTTGCGTCTGGCTCTTGTTCGACGCCGTGCCCCAGATGTCCGTGGCCGAGGTGCCGGTCGTCTGTCCACCGGTCTCGTTGAAGTCGATCTCGGGTGGCCAACCGACGGTGGGCCAGAGCAACTCGACACCGGTCGGACCGGAGCCCGTCACTCGTGAGCGAACGAAGTAGGCACCGTACGTTTGCGTGACGCCGCACTGACACAGACCGCCGGCGACCCATTCGTTGTTGTACGCCGGGTCCTGGTAGGTGTTGAGTGACAGAAGACCGCCCGAAACGCTGACGTGTCCAGCGTCCCACTGACCACCGGGATCTCCACCAGGCGTACCGGAGTAGGTGTACCAGCCGCTCGGAAGCGACGAGCCACTGAAGTCCGTGACGTACGACTGTGAGTAACCCGACAGGGCAGTGGCGGACGGGGGGGCCATGCCGGAGGGTTCCGTGCCGTCAGGCGTGCCCGTTGGGAACGCCGTGTTCGCGGCGGGCGCCGCCGGAGCCGTCGTCGTGGTCGTCGGCGGATTCGTCGTGGTCGTCGTCGGTGCCGGGGGAGCGGTCGTCGTCGACACGGGGGGAGCGGTCGTGGTAGGCGCCTGCGAGGACGTCGTCGTCGAACCGGTGCTCGGCGCCGCGGTTGGTGCCGTAGGCGCCAACGTCGTCGGTGTGGTTGGCGTGGTCGGCGTGGTCGTGGTCACCGGGGTCGTGGTGGTGACGGTACGAAGACGAACGGGTCGAATCGCCGCCGCAGAGTTCGGAGGACGCCAGTGGTTCGCGAACTTCGTCAGCTGCGTCCGATTCCAGCCCACGGTGTGGGTCGTCGTCACGTACGAGACGTTTGTCGAATCCTGCCCGTTGCTCGTTGCCGAAGCGTCGAGTCCGATCATGCTCACGAGAACGCAAGAGGTGACGGCGAGCGTGACCACTTTTGGAAATCGATGCGCGGTGTTGCCACTAATGAATTTTTTGAATGAGCCCTTGTCCATGGCATACAAATTCACAGCCTCAAATCACACGTCGGCCTACGTAGTCCCAACAAACACTCAATTCTGTTCTATACCGTTTGTGACCAGGTAGTACACCGATCTTTGGGAGCCCGAAAAATACCAAAAGTACCAATTATTTGACTACGAAAGCCGTAAAAAGACGAGGTTCCAGATCAAATGTCGGCGACGCAGACGGACGATTTGAGACCGCTCGGCGGGTGGACGAGCGGGCACGTTCGGCGATCCTGTACTCAGTTGGCGAGGAGGGAGATTCGGGACCTTCGTGGGCGAACGTTGCGGGTGAAACGGCGAGATTGACAGCGGTCTCGCGCGCGTGGCAGTGCCTACGTCAACGCGTGTGGCCTACAGAATCGTTTGGTGAGCGGCCCACGCGTCGTTGACGATGACGTCGAGGTCGCTGTGCTCTGGGTTCCATCCCAATAGCTCACGGGTGCGCTCGTTACTCGCGATCGCGGCGGCCGGGTCGCCGGGGCGTCGCTCGGTGTAGCGAATCTCGAACTCGGTGCCGGTGATTCGTTGGACGGTTTCGGCGACCTGACGATTGGAGTAACCAACCCCCGATCCCATATTGAGGACCAGCTCCTTGTGGTCGTCGAGGGCGGTGATGGCGCGAACGTGAGCGTCGGCAAGATCCGCCACGTGGATGTAGTCCCGGATGCAGGTTCCGTCGGGGGTTGGGTAGTCGGCGCCGAAGATCTCCAGGTGCGAGCGACGACCGGCCGCCACGTCCAGCGCAATAGGAATGAGGTGGATCTCGGGAGCGTGGTGCTCGGGGTGCGCCAGCGTCCCTCCGGCGGCGTTGAAGTAGCGAAGTGACGCGGCGCGCAGGCGACCACACGCCACGAGCCAGTGGAGACCTTCTTCCACCATCCGCTTCGACTGTCCGTAGGGGCTCTGGGGCGCGATGGACCGTGTTTCATCGATCGGCATCGCGACCTGGTCGCCGTACACCGCGCACGACGATGAGAAGACGAAGCGTTCCACCCCGGACTGGATGAGGGCGTCGAGAAGACGAAAGCTCGACGCCACGTTGTTCGCGAAGAAGGTCTCGGGGTATTTCATCGACTCGCCCGGCTCGATGCGTGCGGCGAAGTGCACGCAGGCGTCGAAGGATCCCAGCGAACGCACGAGATCCACGTCGCCGCAGTCGCCTTCGACGAACGTGGCGTTCACGGGCACGTTCTCCTTACGACCAGAGATCAGATTGTCGAGAGCGACGATCTCGTGACCCTTCGCCAACAACAGTTCGGCGGTCGTCGAACCGATGAACCCAGCGGCGCCAGTGACGAGCACCCTCACGAGGGAACCGTCTCACGACTCGCGGGTCCGCCCGAGAAGAGAGCACGACGACTGATGACCACGGATAGATCGATCACCCGAGGAATGTAACACGGTATTTGACGGCACGACGGCTGTCCGTACGCGGGTTACGAACGAGGAGTCGGAACACGAGTTCGCCTATCTGAAGCCGTGAAGCACAATCGCCGTCGTGACGTTGCGCACGCGGCTCATCGACGTCGACGTTCTGGGAAACGCGTTTCAATCGGCGCTCGAAGACAGCAGGTGGTGGGTCGACGCGGCGTCGGACGCTTCGATGACACCCGGGCGAAGGACCAGTGCGAGACGTCCGGGGAAATCTAGAATTGACCTCAAACTGGTAGCGTCACCAGCGAGGAGTATTGAACGATTGCGGTTCTCACTTGCGGGTCGGGGACTTCTGGGAAGCGGTACACCATGGCACGAGGACCGGCTGGCTCTGACGCGGAGGGCGACTCGTTGGACCTCGCACGAGACATCTCCGAGGCCATCGAGCACGAGCAGTTCTTCCTCGTCTACCAGCCGACCATCGACCTGCAGACCAACGCGTTCGCGGGAGTCGAAGCCCTCATTCGCTGGCGTCACCCCGAGCGCGGGGTCCTTGGTCCAGACAGTTTCATCGGGGAACTCGAGTCGAGCGGTCAGATAGTGCCGGTCGGGCGTTGGGCCCTTGCCACCGCCTGCGCGCAGGGTGCCGTGTGGCACGACAAGGGCTACCGATTCAATGTCTCAGTGAACGTGTCCGCGCGCCAGTTCGAGACGACGACGTTCTTCGACGACGTGGTGGACGCCCTCTCGTCGAGCCGGTTCGATCCGTCGCTGTTGGTCCTCGAGTTCGCGCAGGCGACGCTGTTGGTCGACCCAGACGCAACCGGATCTCGCCTCGAGCGACTCCGCGAGCTCGGCGTCCGTTTTGCCGTCGATGACTTCGAGCCGGGTGGCTCGGCACTTGACCAACTCGAGCAGTTCCCCATCGACATCGTGAAGCTCGATCGCGACTTCATCGCGGGACTGGCGACCTCGTCTGAGGCATCGTCCTTGGTCCATCGACTCGTCGAAAGTAGCGAGACGCGCCACCTTCAAGTCATCGCCGCGGGCATCGAAGACTCCGAGCAACGCACGCAGCTTCAGAACGAGAAAGTGCACGTCGGCCAGGGCTATCTCTTTTCCCGGCCGCACGAGGCTGAAGAGATCGATCGATTCCTCGAAGACTTCGCAATATTCTCTGGGAAGCCTCTCTAGGCCGCGTGAAGCGAAACCGGGGGGAGTGACGGACGTGGCCCGAGGTCGTGGGAAGGTCAAGAGTCAAGTGGAGGCGACGTCGCCGAGGGACGGCGCCTCCCTCAACGGTCAAGACGCTCACGACGCCGTTCGTAGCTCACAGCGAATCGCCAGTCAACTCCACCAACTCATCGCGGCGTCGATCACCGTGGCGGGCATGCGCAACGAGCACGACATCTTGAAGAGCTTGGCTAGCAGTACTCGGCGCGTCTTCGACGCCGACGTGGCCGTACTCACGCTCGAGTCCGGCGCCGAGGCGCCCCTTCGAGGTGTGGCCCATCGTGGACGGCCGGTGGCGTGTCTCGGCCCGGACGAGTTCGCCGCGATGGACGACGTGCCGGCTTCTCGAAGCACGTTCGTCCCGTGGAATGACCGGGACTGGCTCGTCGCGCCGGTGCTCGAGCGAAGGGACCAGGCGCGAGGCGTGTTGGCCGTTCGTAGGGCCGAGGGTGAATTCCTCGCTGAGGACAGGGAAGTGCTCACCCTGATGGCCCAAATGGCCGCGACCGCGCTCGGCGCCACCGAACTCAGTCGCGAGATCGAGACGAGTGAGACCCGACTTCGGATCCTCGTCGACACGGCGCCCGCGGGCATCGTGGAGGTGGACCTCAAAGGTCACGTGCGTTGGTGGAATCGTGCGGCGAGCAAGATCCTGGCGTGGCCCACGTACGACGAGGCCACGGTAACGGAGCCCCACTTTCCGAGCGGCGCGCGCAACGAACTCGCGGCGCTGTGGCTAGAGGTCCTCGACGGCGCGGTGGCGAGCGGGCGCGACCTCATCGACGTCGAGATCAAGGGACGCCGCCGCTACCTCACGACGTCGGCGGCGTTATTGCCGTCGCCAGAAGGTCAGGCCACGAGCATCTTGATGTTGGTCGACGACGTGACCGACCACCGTGAACTGAAGGCCGAGATCCACCACGCCCAGCAGATGGAGATCCGCGGTCGCGTCGCGAGCAGCGTAGCCCACGATTTCAACAATCTCCTGACGTTGATCTCCGGCTACGCCGAGATCCTCGCGAAGGATCTCAGTGACGACGTTCACAAACTCGAAATGGTCAAGGACATCCAGAGCACGGCGTCGCGGGCGTCGATGTTGACCGCACAGTTGCAGAGCATCGGTCGAACCCAGTCACTGGAACCCGTGGTCCTCGACCCCGTCGCCGCGCTGCAGTCGAACGCCGAGGTCTTCGACCGAATCGTGGGCGGGGACATCGAGTCACACTGGTCGCTCAGCGCGAACGCGGGCGCCATCCGCGTCGACGCCGGGCAGTTCGAGCAGATGATGCTCAACCTCGCGATCAACGCACGTGACGCCATGCCCTCGGGCGGCGAGCTTCGCGTCAGCGTCGACGCCGTCGTGCTGGACGTGGCGCAGGCGAGTCAGTTGAACTTGGCGCCCGGTGACTACGTGGCCATCGTCGTCGCGGACTCTGGCGTCGGCATGGACGAAGAGACCCGCCAACACTGTTTCGACACGTTCTTCACCACCAAGGGTCCCTTCAAAGGCACCGGGCTCGGTCTCGCGGCCGCGCGCCGGTTAGTAGAAGGCAGCGGAGGCGCCATCACGTGCGCCAGTGCGCTCGGAGTTGGGACGACGTTCAAGATCTTTTTCCCGGCGAGTCACGACGCGATCATCGAGGAACCCGTGACGCCAAGGTTTGAGCGACCGCGGGGATCGGCGACCGTACTCGTGGCGGACGACGACGAGGACTTGCGCCGACTCATGGTCCAAGTACTCAGTCGCAACGGCTACGAGGTCCTCGTCGCCGACTCCGGTGAAGAGGCACTCATCGTCGCGCGAGGCTTCGACGGCGCCATTGACCTGCTGGTGAGTGACGTCGAGATGTCCGAACTGACGGGACCTGAACTTGCCGCGTCACTGCAGCGCGCGAATCCCTCGCTGCGGATTCTCCTCACGTCCGGTACCGCCGAAGCGTCCGTGGTTCGAGACCTACTGCCGGGGACCAGTGAGTTCCTCCCGAAGCCCTTTCGCCCGAGCGCACTCATCGACCGCGTGCACGACCTACTTTCTCGTCGCTAGGCGGTCAGGCGCGGAGGGCTGAATCTTTACGCTTGAACGTCGCTGCTGGCTTGGGGTTCGAAGCGGTAGCCAACGCCCCGTACGGTCTTGATCCACAGCGGGTGGTCGGCGTCGAGTTCGATCTTGGCTCGCAGTCGGCGGATGTGTTCAGTGACCGTGGCCTCGTTTTGCCACTCGCTCGACGACGACCAGACGTGCTCGAGGAGTTGCGCGCGCGAGTAGACCTGGCGGGGCGAGGCGGCGATGAAGTTGAGGAGTGAGAACTCCTTCGAGGTGAGATCGAGCAACTTGCCGGCGAGTCGAACCTCGTGCGTGTTCTCGTTTATCTGAAGGTCGCCGAAACTGATGTTGGGCGCGTCGATCTGATGTTGCAGGGAGTTGGCACCCGAGCGGCGAAGCACCGACTCGATGCGCGCGGAGACTTCACCCAAGGAGAAGGGCTTGACGATGTAGTCGTCGGCGCCCATCTTCAATCCGGCGATTCGCTCCGTCTCGAGACCGCGGCCGGTCAAGAAGATGGTCGGTACGTCGCTGATCAGGCGTAGCTCGCGAAGCACCTCGCGGCCGTCCTCGCTGCCGAGCACGATGTCCAAGATGACGAGGTCGGGCTCGAGCGACGACGCGGCGCTCAGGGCGCCGGCCCCGTTCGAGGAGACGGCCACCTCGTAGCCTTCGCCGGTGAGGAACGTGTCCAGGAGTTTGGTGATCTCGGCGTCGTCGTCGACGACCAGGATTTTCGTCATCGCGAACCTCCGTGCGCGAGATCGCTCCCGCCGGCTCCGTGCCTGTGCGGACACGAAAGGGATGAGGGACGAGGACCGATGAATGCCGCACGAGGTGCGATGGTCTGCATAGCGTCCATACTACGAAGTTCACTCGAGTAATTGGTAGTAACTAGGTCAAGAATTGCGAATCCGCGCCTCGCGCCGGGGTGACGTCCCCGGCGCGCGTTGTGAACGAGACCCGCTGCCTCGGACGCGACCTCTCGGGGCGGGGAGTGGGGGCGACGTGGACTCCGTGACGCGAGCCGGGACCGAGTGCGTGCCGACATCGCGGAACGAGCTACTGGTAGCTCGGTGCTTTGGTGAGGAAACGGTTCAAGGCGTCGAGGGTCGCCATGGCGGCCGCGGCGACGTCGTCGTCGGACTGGGCGATGCCGAACATGTCGGCGCCCTCTGAGAAGGGACGCAAGGTGACGATCACCGGCCATCCCCGCACCGTCGCGACGCTCATCACGGTCAAGAGATAGAAGGGGATGTTGTAGCCGAGCTCGCGCAACGCGGCGAGCGTGGCCTCGGCCCCGCCGAAGAGTTGCCCGCTGCCGGCCCGACCCACGCCCATGCGACCGGAGTAGGAAAGTTCGACCTCACAGTTGCCGTTCTCGGGGTTGAAGGCGGTGCGAACGAGCGCCACGCGCACGGCCTGGATCTCGCGAGGCGAGATGGCCTTGCTGGCGTCTTCGACGATGACGCTCGCCTCGGTGTAGTACAGGTTCACGATCTGGGTCGCCATTACTCGGATGGCGCTCGGGTCCTGTCCCGTCACGATCAACGTCACCGCGTCCACGTCACCGTTGTCGCGGTGACGGATTTCGACGTTCAAGACACCCGAGAGGGATCGAAGCTCGAGCTCGAAATCTTCTTCAGTTGGAGACATCATCGGTGATTCAATCCCTTCTTCTCGTAGAGACGGGCGTCGGCGATACGGAACAACTCGGCGGGGTCCGTTGAATCGCGGGGCGATGACGCGGTACCGATGGTGAATCCTACATGGTCGCGCGCGGAACCCAAATGGCTGCGCAGGCGGTCGGTGAAACCCGATGAATCGTGCCCGTCGGCGTTGGAGAGGATGACCGCGAACTCGTCGCCGCCGATCCGAGCTGCCAGGTCGCCACTTCGCACGGAGCGACGCATCGCGAGGCCGAACTGGCGAAGCAGGTCGTCGCCGAAGGCGTGGCCCAAGGTGTCGTTGACGATCTTGAAGCCGTCGAGGTCCGCGAGCACCAGCGTGAAGGCCCAGCCGTAGCGGGCGCTGCGCACGGTCGCGGCCTGCAACGCGCTGTCGAAGGTCCGGCGGTTCGCGATATTGGTGAGCGGGTCGTGGGCCGCGCTGAAGCGCGCGAGATGCAGTGACAGCGCAAGTTGACAGGCGGTGCGCATGGCGTCGCGTTCGACGAGCGGCACGATGTCGGGCTCGCAGTACACGCCCGGCACGGTGCCGAGGCGCGCCGCCATGTCGATGCTGATGGCACCGCCGCCCGCGCGAAAGAGCTGGGCGCCGAAGGAGTCATGCACGAGGACGACGACGGCGTCTTTGAGCGCGTAGCGCTCGACGAGGAGGTCGAGAACGGAGTAGATGAAGCCAATGCCCAGCTCGCTGACCGAGAGCTCGTCGAGCATGGTTTGGAACAGCCACGGTTCGTAGGGTTGGCTAACCCTTTCAGCGTCGTCGGACGCGCCTTCCATGAAAGGGCTCACGACTTGGCGCTCGTCAGACCGCGTGATGATTCGTCCGTTGGGTGAAGGAGCGAGAGAGGCACTCGGCCCGCCGCGAGGAGCGGCTTGAGGTCTTCGGGGCCGACGGGGCGTGAGATGAGGTAGCCCTGGCCACGGTGGCAGCCGAGGACGAGGAGCTCGTCGATGATCTCACTGTGCTCGATGCCTTCGGCGGTCACGCCGAGGTCGAGCGCGTGGCCGAGGCGGATGATCGACTCGACGATGGCGCGGTCGTAGGCGTCACTCGTGATGCCCTCGACGAAGCTCATGTCCAACTTCAGCAGGTCGACGGGCAAGTGCTTGAGCTCGGTCATGGACGCGAAGCCGGTGCCGAAGTCGTCGATGGCGATCTCGACGCCCATCTTTCGAAAGCCCCGCAGGATGTTCGCCGTCTTCTCGGGCTCTTCGACGACGGCGTACTCGGTGATCTCGATGCAGAGACGTTCGCCCGGAATCTCGTTCGACGTCAGACAGTTCTCGACGAACTCGACGAGGTCCGTCGCGGCGAACTCGGCGGGCGACATGTTCACGCGAACGATGAGCGCGAGGTCGGGGTAGCCCTTACGCCATTCGGCGAGTTGACGGCACGCTTCGGCGAAGACCCAACGTCCGATGGTGAGCACGAGCCCGGTCTCTTCGGCGACGGTGATGAACTCCGCGGCGTTCAACATTCCTCGCGTGGGGTGCTGCCAGCGAACGAGCGCCTCGACTGAGAGCAACTCGCCCGTGCGGATGTCGACCTCGGGCTGGTAGTGCAGGCGAAGTTGACCTTGCTCGAGTGCGTCGCGCAGCATGATCTCCATGCGAGAGCGCTCGTCGAGCGTGGCGCGCATCTCTTCGTCGTGCAAGACGGCCTTGTTACGACCACGCGCCTTCGCGACGTACATGGCGCCGTCCGCGCAGGCGAGGATGTCGGAGTCGGTCTGGTCGGAGCCCGCGACGGCGATGGCGATGCCGATGCTCGCGGTGTGACTGAACTGTTGTCCACCGAGGTCGACGGGCGCGGCGACGAGTTCGAGGAGGCGGTAGGCGCTGGCGAGCACTTCCATGGCACTGTGCGCCTCGTCCAGCAAGACGACGAACTCGTCGCCGCCAAGTCGTGCGCAGTAGTCGTTGACACGGATGCTGGTGCGGATCCGGTCGGCGATCGTGATGAGCAGTCGGTCGCCGTTCGCGTGGCCGAGGAAGTCGTTCAAGACCTTGAACCGGTCAAGGTCGATGATCATCACGGCGGTGTCGCGGTTGGCCTCACGGCGGATCTTCAACTCTCGAAGCAGTGCCCGTCGGTTGGGGAGGTCCGTGAGATCGTCGTGGTGCGCGATGTGCGCCGTGCGCTCTTCCGCGTCGATGCGTGCCTGCAGTTGGACCAACATGGACGCGACCGCTTGGAGTGCGTTGATCTCGGCGGGCACCCACGCGCGAAGTCCGAAGTGGATGAAGCCGAGAATGCCCCAGGTCGAATCGCCGAGCAGGAGCGGCACCGCCGCGCCGGCGAGCAGCGTCTCACCCGATCCTTTTTCCACGCGCTCCATGAACTCGTCGGTGGCGTCCTCGACGCCCGGGAGGTACGGCTCCTTCAAGTCCTTCGTGGCCATGAAGATCGGGTCGGCGTCGAAGCGCACTTCTCCGAGGGGGTCGGGACCGGTGAAGTCGTCGCGGATCGGCCACTCTGCTTCGAGGATCGAGAGGCCTCGTACGTGGTCGTGTCGGCGGAGGAAGGCCACGTCGGATTCGAGGAACTCGGCGAGTACGCGCGTCGTCCAACCGAGGACCTCCTTGCGGGTGTCCAACGTCGCCGACATCAGCCGCTCGGCGACCTGACTGACGAGTTCGTCGAGACGGCGCTGGTGCAACAAAGTACCTTCGCGCGTCGTCTGCGAGGCCACCTTGCCGAACAGTCCGCCGAAGGCGCGGGCGATGGAGACCTCGCGCTGCGACCATACACGTCCGTGGCGCCCGACGATGAGGGCGCCGACGATGTCGCCGTTCAGCAACTCGATGGCGTCAACGAGTACACCCCATTCAGTATCCAAAATCGTCCAGGAGAACGACCCGAGGGGCTCCTTACCCATGAGTTGGCCCTGAACTCGCTCACGAATCAGTTCGAAGGCCTCTTTCGCCTTGGGTCCCACGAGCGGGTCGATATCGAAGCCGGGAATTGGCCGATCCGAATTGGTGATAACCGCGACGATTTCAGCCCTGGGCGTGACGTGACGGAGCGTCTCAACGACGAGCCGAGCTTCGTCGCCTACCTTCCACGCGTCTGAGTGCGTGAGATCTCCCACGGGCGAACCGCCTTAACCGTTAAATGGCCTGAAATACGAGGATAGCAGTACCCCCTTGTCATTCAAAGAAGATATCTGCAAGGAAACACTGGGTTTTCCGCGCTTCTTGTCATAGAAACGCTGAGAAAACTCACAAATTGTAGGTATTTAGCGGTGCGCTCAGAGCGATGGGTTCCATGTCACGGATGAGGACGTGGCTGAGTGGTCGGCGCACGCTGCGCACTGAGGGAGGTGCCGCGTGAATAACCCGCATAACCATCGCGATGGTCTCGCCGTCGTCGAGGTCCCACACCCGATTGAAGCGTTGGGACAGTTCGTAGAGCTCGTCGAGGTGACGCTCACCGCCGAGGTTCAAGAGGTCCTTCTCGTCCGTGGCGTAGAGGAAGAGTGGCGACACCGGCTGGACCGCGAGTCCGCGCAGCTCGGCGCTCAACCAGAAGCGCTCGATGGCGGCGCCGCCGCGCACGTACCACGTGGGATCGGCTCGGGGCACCGTGACGACGGCGATCCCAGAACTCGAGCTCACCATGGCCCTCGTTCGAAGGCCGAGTGCCGCGCCACCGCGCCAGTCGACCAGGTGCTCCATGACGTCGGAACGACCGACGAGCTGCAGCGCGCCGAGGCTCGCCGGATCCATCTCGAGCGTTCGAACGTCCATGCCCTCTTCGAGGGTGTCACGTCCCGGCCAGCGCAACTCGTCGAGCATGTCCTGGTGGACCGTGGGGATGAGGAAACGTAGTCGGTCGGACTCGGCGAGGAGCGCCGCGCACTCCTCGATCTGATCGCGGCCCGTCACGAAGCGAAGCCGCGCGCCTTCACGTTCCACGCCACGACTCAACATCGACACGGTGGCTTCGTCGATGGGTGTGGGGCTGCCCATGCGACGGTTCACCGTGCGCGAGTGGACGAAGGGCGCCAAGCGCGCCATCCCGGCGTCGATCTGCGTGCCGAGCGTCATCGTCGCCACGTGGTGCGAGTTGGTCCCTTCCGGGAAGAGCTTCACGAGACCGAGGCGCTTCAACGACGCCGCCGTGGCGAGCGCGTTGAAGAGCGACGCACCGAGCGCGACGTAGCTGCCACGAAGTCGAACGTCCATGGCGTTGTTGCTGCGTTCGGGAACGACGTAGAAGCGCACCTCGTCGTCGTTGGCTTCGAAGCGCCAGGGTTGCACGTTGCCGCCCGAGGGCGCGCGTCGAGCCGCGTCGACGATGAGTTCTATGGGGTCGGAGCTCTCGAGTGGCGGGTCCTCGGGTGGTGGCGTAGCGAGCGCTGCTTCACCAGTGGAAGAGACCTCAACCGGCGACAGTCCCGAAAGGATCTCCTCGACGTCGAAGCGAATGCGTCCCGAGGGCAGATCGCCTTCGAGTCCGAAGCGTCGTACTGCCGCGGCCGTCGTGACGGCTCCGAGCGTGACCTCACTCGCGAGCTGTGGCCAGCCGGTGACGGTCTGGCCGAGTTCGAAGACCGTCGCCGCACCGCGCGACGAGATCTCGTTGGCCCCGAGCATGCGAAGCACGAAGGGACCCTTCGCCTCCAGCGAGAGTCCGGCCAACTTGGACGAGTCCATGTCGCCCAAGAGCCCGTGGAATATCGGTCGGTGGGGCTCGAGGTCGTAGCGCTCGACGTCAAGGACGCCGCGGTCACTCGTCTCCATGATGACAGGGATGCCGCGCGCGCGAGCGGCCTCTCGGACCAGGAACTTCACGTCGAGCGAGTCGCACTCTTCGATGACGAGATCGAGTCCGTCGAGGAAGGTGTCGAGGTTGTCGGCGTGGATGCCGTCGGGCATGACGACGACGCGGAGGTAGGGATCGATCTCCGCGATACGTCGCGCCGCCACGATGGCCTTGTTGACGCCGAGGTCGAGCACGCTCGCCGGAATGCGGTTGAGATTCGACAGCTCGATGGTGTCGAAGTCGGCCAAGCGGATCTCGCCCGCGAGGCCTTCCATGGCGAGGATGTGGGCGATCGAATGGCCGGCGCTGACGCCGACGACGCCGACGGACAACGTACGCAGCCGTGCCTGTTCGTCGCGGGTCACCTTGTTGTGGTTGCGGTCGAGGCGCACGGCGGAGAAGGCACGCGGTCCGAGGAGGCGAACGACGGCCCGACGCCACGGGTAGTACACCCAGCGCTGACCTTCGTCGAAAAGTTTGCGTGAGGGCGTGGGCTTCACTTGGGAGAGCTGCTCACGCTGTTCTTCGAACCGGTCGATGATCTGCAACGAGGGATCGGCGCGAAGGACGCGGAGTACTTCACGCTGCGCGCGCTCCGTGACGTCCAAGACCAAAGGTCGACGGGACTGCGTACTCGTGGACTCCGCTTCGAGCACGCCGACGCCAATCGAGATAGGTCCACGCGCGAGCTGTTCGCCCTCGAGGCGCAGGGCCTGCTGATTCGCGGGTGAACTGAGTTCGTAGCTCAACGTCCGGCGAAAGCAGACCGCGACGGTGCGGTAACGATCGTCGGGGAACGGCACCGACTGCGTGCCGATCTGCTTCGCGCCGATGAACTCCGCCAAGGGGAGTAATCGATCGGACACGGCGGCGACGGCGAACTCCGCGCTGAGCCAGTTCATCGCGTGGATGAAGCATCTCGACATGGTCATGGCCAGGTGCACGCCGTTGACGGCCTCACCCTTCGACCACGCGCCCTTGCTCTCTATCGCGCCGAGGCGTACCTCTTTGTCGATGACGGCAGCGATGTCGTCGATCTCGGGCGACTCTGACATCTCGTCGACGAGGAACGCCTGATGACTTCCCTCGAGGGGTCCGTGGAACCGAACACCGGCGACGACCTCGCCGCTGGGTGCAAAACCGAGGAAGAAAAGCGGAACGCCGTTACCGTCTTCAAAGTCGCGTCGACGGAGGGTCTCTTCGAATCCGCGGCTTCGGTAGATGCCTTCGGCGCCGTCTAAGTAGGCCTGCCAGAGATCGGGTCGCTCCATCGGGTGATGACCCTCGAAGCGCACTCCGGACTCCTGGTCGATAAAACTCGCGCCGTATCTGTACCGATGGCCTACGACGTTTCCCACTGAAGGTCCTCTCGACTCTACGAACTTGTACTGTAACCAATTCGGAGCTACACCGATCTTCCCAAAACTATAATTGGATACGGTGCATAATTAAGGGAGTATCCCGTCCGGAGTTACCGAGAGGGATGGCGAGCGGGCGATTCGTGGCGACACATTCGAGAAGCGATGCGCCCGAGATCTCGACCTTCATTCGAGTGCTGTGGTTCGACACCTTCGTGAGTAGTGCTGGATGTTAGGTGCACTTATTGGCGTGTGCGCCCTGTTCGGACTCGCGATCGGTTCCTTTTTGAACGTCGTCATCTACCGAGTGCCGCGTAACGAGTCGATCGTGTCGCCCCGTTCGAAGTGTCCTTCGTGCGGAGCAACGATCAAGGATCGCGACAACGTTCCCGTCGTCTCGTGGCTCCTCCTCAAGGGCCGCTGTCGAAGCTGTGGCGATCCCATTTCGCCCCGGTACCTCTACGTGGAACTGGCGGGGGGCGCGCTGTTCGCCGGCGCCGCCGCTCGACTCGGGTTTCGATGGGACCTCCCGGCGGTCCTCGTCTTGTTGGCGGGGCTTCTCACCCTTGCTTGTATCGACCTCGAGCATCTCATCTTGCCAAAGAAGGTGGTCTATCCGACGCTGGCCCTCGTGGCCGGACTGCTGGCTCTCGCGGCTGGCGAGACCAATCAGTGGCATAACCTGCTGGTGGCCGCGATCTCGTCGGTTGCCTGGTTCGCGGTCTTCTTCCTCCTCAACCTCGCGAGTCCTCGGCTCCTTGGTTTCGGTGACGTTCGTCTCGCGCTCGTCACCGGTCTCGGCCTTGGCTGGTTCGGGTGGCGCTACGTCGTCCTCGGCTTCTTCGCCGCTAACTTCATCGGCGCGATAGTAGGACTGGGACTTATCGCCACGAAGAAGATGACCCGAGACCAGCCAATTCCCTATGGAGTCTTTCTTGCGCTCGGGACTGCGTTCGCACTTTTCACTGGGCCCGTGATTGTCACCTGGTTGGCGAACCTCCACTAGGTGAGTCGAAAAGGGTCTGACCGATTTACGAGATTCTGTTGGCGACAACAATTGAGAAAGGCAGTGGCTGCGCAGGTCGCGGGACGAGTAGGGAATCGACAATGAAAGCATTTCGACCTCTCCGCTGTTATTCTTCGGTGGCGTTCAAGCGTTGCGCAGGGGCATGAGTTAGAGATATCCGTCGCCTCACTTGCCAAAACCCGACCGATGACGATAAAACAAGCTGATCGAGACCCACCGTCCCTTGCCCGGTTTCGGCGACGGCTTGATCTTCCCGTTTCATCCGCCTTCTGTGCGACGAGCTGGGTAGTTGCGACGGCCATATTTGTTGGACTTTCCCTGCTGTTGGGGGGGCCGAGTGAAAGTGACGTCGCACTCGGCGTCTACGGGACGTGGTCGGTCGAACACGGAAACTTAGCGTGCGCCTTTCCTAACTCGGCAGTTCACGGCATCAATGACTTAGCGAACCCGTTCGCCGTTGCCGCACCTCTGTATTCGTTGGTGAGTGGGGGTGTGGCGGCACTGTTACGCATTGGCCATTCGATACCGTTCCCGACCAGTCTTCAACTCGGAGCCCATTGCAGCAATGCGGTCCAGGCAATGTTCGATTGGTCCGTTAGTTCTGATGCCATCATCCCGACCATTCGACTGGGCTATCTCATCTGGCCCGCCTTGATGTTCGGAGCGGTCGCACTGCTACGTTCTTCGGGTCGAGGGCGCAGAGGGTGGGAACCATTGACGCTGTTTCTTTTGGCGTGCACGCCCCCAGTCCTGATGTGTCTGACCTACTTTTTCCATCCGCAGGACGTCCTTGCCATGGGGTTAGTTCTGGGCGGCGTTGCGTGCTTTTTGAAGAAACGCTGGGTTTTGGCGGGGGTGCTACTGGGACTGGCAGTGTGCTCACAGCAGTACGCGGTTCTTGTAGGTGCGGCACTCATCGTTGCGGCACCTTGTCGAATGGCGAAAGTGAAACTCGGCGCAGGAGCACTCCTTTCGGTGACGATCGTCGATCTTTCGGTAATCCTCGCGACGTCTGGCAGAGCGGTCAAAGCAGTGTTCCTGGGATCGAGTCTGGTGGGCGGCAACTTTCGCTCGGCGGGGGGCACCATACTCTGGGAGACGCGGGTGAGTGGTTTGCCACTCTTTGTCATCTCGCGCCTGGCTCCGGTTGTGGTGGTGATAGCGATTGCGTGGTGGCTGGCGAGGAGATTGGGCCCCAAACTTCTCGAACCGGTCCCTCTCATGTCTCTCGTCGCTACGTCGCTCTCAGTGAGATTGATGTTTGAGGAGAATCTCTTTGGCTACTATTTCATGTCCGTCGCCGTGGCACTTGTCTTGCTAGACGTTGTTGGCGGCCGGCTTCGCGGACAGGTGTTGGCGTGGATCGGATTAGTTACTCTCGCGTTTAACCCGGAACACCTTGGACTTCTGTCGAACCTCACTAACTGGGCATCAGGACTCTCCGCTGGGATTCCTATCTTCCTATTGGCGCTCTCGCTTTCATCCGTGGCGCTCGACGCTTATCGCAAGACGTATCGTCTATACAAGCTCGTCTGGATAGTGGTCGTTTCGTTGACGTGCGAGTACACGATCTTTGGAAGAGTGAGGCCTCTCGTTCATGTCCCGCACTGGCTTTGGCAGGTAGTCCTGGTGACCACCGCGGCCGCACTGGCGATGGACCCGCTCTTTGAGCACTTTAGGTCCGCTGACGTTGAAAAGGGGCTCGCAAGCGACGTGACAACGTTCCATCGTGCGTTCGACAGCGGCAGATACACCGATTGATTGCTGTCGGCGATTCGAAAGTTGACGTCGCTCAACGAAATTTCTCAAGAAATCGCGGTCGAGTGCTTAGTAAACAATCTCCATTCGTATTCCTTCACTGTCCCACTCGGGTTCGGCAGGTATGCGACGTGCGGCGTGACCGTGGACGCGTCGCGCTGTCCAGAGCAGCGATAACGCGTCAAAACGGTGCTTATCGGAGACGCCTTCGAGTTCGAACTCCATTATCTGTTCGATCCCTGGCACGTGCGATTCGAGAACCTCGAGACGCTCGTCGCGGCCGGCTTCGATCTTCTTCGAACGTTTCATCGATTCGTCCTGATTGAGTTGGTAAAAGCTGACTTCGGGGTTGCCTTCGTAGACCGTGCGCTGGCGAAAAGGCGACATCTCCCGTGCGACTTCGCGGTAATGAGGGAGCATCGTCGCCGTGACGGCGTCAAGTCCACCCTCGTTCCAACTGACCTCACCACTCAAGACCGCTCGTGACGGGGCGTTGTGAATAGCCGAGCCGCGGCGTCCCACCAGAGCTCGAACTTCTCGGTCGCAGGTCCTCGGACCCATCTCTGGCGTGTCGAGATACCCGATGGGTGCGTTGATGACGATTATCGCGTACGCGGGGTGTTCGCTCAACATGTCGAGGAACGACTCATAGATACGCGGCGTCTCAGGCGCGAACGTCGAGCCGTGCATCTTTGCTGATTGCAATAGCCATCCGGAGGAACAGGGTGTCACGCCAGCGACGACGGTGTACGGAAGCGTCGGACCGCGATGAAGACTCACCAGTCAGTTATACCGTAACCAAGGTACGAGTTACACCTTGACGAAGCTCTTATCAATCGCCTCTAAGGTACGCACGAGTTCCTTCGGGTGCGCGGTGTTGGCCATCGCGTCTTCATAGCTGATAACGCCATCGACGATCAGCTTCGCGAGACTACTTTCCAGCGTCTGCATGCCCTCGGACGTGTTCGTGAACATGATGTTCTGTAGCTGATTGGTTCGGCCTTCTCGAATGAGGTTTCGGACTGGATTCGTCGCGATGAGTACCTCGAACGCCGCGACCATGCCGCCGCCGACTCTTGGAATCAGTCGCTGCGCGATGACCGCCGTGAGAGACGACGCCAGTTGGACCCTGGTCTGCTCCTGTCGCCAGGCCGGAAAGACGTCAATGATGCGGTCGATGGCCTGCGGCGCGTCGTTCGTGTGGAGAGTTGCGAAGACGAGGTGGCCGGTTTCGGCCATGGTCAGTGCAATCTGAATTGAGTCGATGTCGCGCATCTCGCCGATAAGGAGCACGTCGGGGTCCTCGCGCAGCGCAGAGCGAAGCGCCCGGTCGAACGATGGACTGTCGAAACCAACTTCGCGTTGTGATACGGCCGACGTCTTGTGGTGGTGGACGTATTCAACGGGGTCTTCAATCGTGAGAATGTGCGCTGCACGCGTTTCATTGATTTGATTGATGATGGAGGCGAGCGTGGTCGATTTTCCCGAACCCGTTGGGCCTGTCACCAGCACGAAGCCGCGGGGTTGCTCCGCGACCCAGTTTGCTGCCCAAGGTAGTCCCAGATCCGCGAAATTCGGAATCGTCGTCGGAATGATACGTAGCGCAAGAGCCGTTTGGCCACGTTGGGTGAAGATACTTCCACGGATACGAGCCCGGTCCAACCATGAAAAAGCAAAGTCAACATCTAATTGATCCCTGAAGATCTCGAGTTGGCCCGGAGTGAGAAGGGGTAATGCGATTTCGTTGATTTGTTCGCCCGTCAAGATCGGGGCACCTTCGAGCGGTTGCAATCTGCCGCTAACTCGAACTCTGGGTGCTGAATCTCCGGAGAGCAGGAGGTCCGACCCGCCTAGATCCCATAACTTTTCTATCCAAGGGTCAATCGCCCTGTCACTCTCATTGCTCATCGGTCTCCATCCCACTGAAGGGTCTTCAGTGTCACTTTTCTTGTCGGTAATGAAGAAAACAAGGTTCCCCTTGGAAAGATCTCAATTTCCCCCACTAGCAGAAGTCTCCTCGGCGTGAGCTTCCATTTCTGCGATGGTTTCGAAAGCCGCGGACCACCGGCGCTTGCGCTTGTTGTCGACTTCTAAACACGATTTCTCGTTCCAACAGGGATGAGTATCTCAAAGTGCCCGGCGCAAGGGCCGGGCACTTTGAGAAAACGTCAAACAGTGTGAATCAGGTAACGTTGCTGCAACTCGTTGGACCGGCGTAAGCAACTACTCCGGTTCCGGTTGTCGTTGGTGTCGCAACCCATCCAGTGGTCGCGGGCGCTTCAAGGTAAAGCACGCCCGAAATAATCGCAAAAGCGTAGTGCGGACTGTTGCTGGGCCACGACTGGATGTAGGGCACTCCGACCGCGGCACCCGTGATCATGTTGGATCCCGCAGCGTTTCCGGTAGGCACAGTTCCGGCGTTTTGCGCCGTGAATGCCGCCATGGCAGTCGAAACAGTGGCGCCGTCAGCCTGACAGGCTGCTACAGCGCTCTTACCCGTAATACCACCCAAGGCGAAGATGACCACAGCAGCGAGGATACCGAGCACGACGATAACGATGAGGAGCTCGATCAAGGTGAAACCGTTGATCTCTCCAGCGTCCCTTCGTTGCTTCAGCCTTCTATAAGTACCAATCATGTATGACTCCCTTTCGCACACGGAGTGCCGACACTCGGAACTGCCCTGTTCTGGTAATTGCACAAATTATACGAGACGGGCTCGCTTTCATTGACTATGGTCGGACCACAATTGCGCTACTTCCTCACAAGTCTTGAGTCGCGAAGAATATACAAATGTTTTGTATGACCAGGAATAATGATGCGCAAAAAGCTAGGAGAATTTCCGGTGATCGGAAATGTGCCCAAGTTTTGTAGCGATTGTCTTGAACAGGTGACGCAAAGCGCGTCAGTCTGGCGCTTTACGCACCTCCATCATGTTGCCCTCTCGAACAGCCTTCGCGCTCTGCAACTGGCTCTACTTAGTGACGCGTATTGCCGTCCAACCTTGACTGAAAAAGGAGAGTATCTCAGGAGTTGATGTCCTCGGACAGAACTCCTTTGATAGTCGGCCATATGGAGAGGAGGTCGTCGACTCGGATGGCTCGTCCGCAGAGAATGGAAGAGTTACACAGTCGCTGCCGCTCCGTGTTGAACATTGATGACCCTGCAGAAGACTTACTTCCATATCCATGAGGTCAACGTTTGGTTATAGCCACACTGCCCGGCCCCTACATTGCACTGTTGCGAGAGCAGAACGCCGCCGCCGGTTGGATAGTCGTCAAAGACGACGACCGCCGTTAGGTTTGGAGCGATTTGACATTGAGACGACGTAAGGGAACTGAGACACGCGTAGAAGGTCACTTTTCGTGTGGCGCCGCTGGTGTTGTCTTCGTAGGTGCTGCACCACACCGTCACGGAGTAGGTGTTGATCGTGAGCGTGGAGTTAGGAGTTCCAGAAGGAATCCAGCAGTTCCCGAGCGTCGTGGCCTGCTTTTGGGTTGGCGTCGACGAAGGCAACGGCGCGTACCTGATGGTCTGGATGGCGGTGTTGGTCGCGCTACTCAGTGCGTAGTGCAACTCGTTCGCCGCGTTGAAGTTGGTCGTGTTGTTGAGGTTGTTGGAAGCCCACGACGCGAGCGCGGTTACTACGAGAGCGATGGAAACCAGGTAGACGAGAGCCAGAATCAATACAGCGCCACTCTCGTCCCTTGCCATGTCGAGCCGGCGAATGCTCAAACCGCGAGTTCTGATGATTGCTCGTCGGCCACCGAGAAGCCGGCGATGCGAACGTCGTTCGTCTGCTCGCGGCGCCCTTGACGAATTTTCTTTACTCATGAGACCGTTATCGTCAACGACTTAGAGGTGCTGACGTTGTTGGCGTCAGTGACCGTCACGGTAAAGGTCTCGCTGACAGCTGAGTTCCGCACGTTGCCGGAGATCGCGCCGGTGGCGGAGTTGAGCGTCAGGTTGGCTGGCAAGATGCCCGACGTGATCGACCAGGTGTAGGCACCCGTGCCACCGGTCGCGGAGAGCGTGGCGCCCGTGTAGGTGGTCCCCTTCGATCCACCGGGCAGCGTCGTCGTCGTGATCGTCGGAGCGGCGTTAACGGTGATAGTCAGCGACTTCGTCGCGATGACGTTGTCGGCGTCGGTCAGCGTCACGGTGAAGGTCTGGCTGGTCGCGGTACCGCTCACGGTGCCGGTGATGACCCCCGTCGATGAATTGAGCGAGAGTCCCGTTGGAAGGACTCCGGTCGTTATGGACCAGGCGTAGGGCGTCGTGCCGCCCGTGCCCGCGAGAGTCTGTGAGTAGCCAGTCTCACCCTGAGTGGCCGAGGCGAGCGAAGTGGTCGAGACGCTCGGCGCGCCGTTCACCGTGATCGTCAACGACTTCGTGGCAACGACGTTGAGAGAGTCCGTGACCTTTACCGTGAAGGTCTCACTGACCGCCGTTCCGCTCACGGTGCCGGTGATGACCCCCGTCGATGAATTGAGCGAGAGTCCCGAGGGAAGGATGCCGGAGCTAATGGACCAGGTGTTGGGCGTCGTGCCGCCGGTGGCCACGACCGTCTGGTTGTAGGTGCCCAACTTGGTGGCGCCAGGCAACGAAGCCGTCGTGATGTTCGGCGCGGCATTGACTGTGATAGTCAGCGACTTGGTCGCGATGACGTTGTCGGCGTCGGTCAACGTGACGGTGAACGTTTGGGTCGTTGCGCTGGCGCCGAGCGTGCCCGTGATCGCCCCCGTACCGGCGTTGAGGCTCAATCCCGAAGGGAGTGTTCCACTGGTGACCGACCAGAGATACGGCGTCGTACCACCCGTGCCCGCGAGTGTCTGCGAGTAGCCGGTCTCGGTCTGGGTGCCTGTGGCGAGTGACGTCGTTGTCACGCTGGGCACGGCGTTGACGGTAATGGTGAGCGATTTCGTCGCGATGACTGCGTTGGCGTCGGTAAGCGTGACCGTGAACGTCTGCGTCGTCGCAGTGTTACTGACTGTGCCGGTGATCGCCCCCGTGGCCGAGTTGATGCTGAGTCCCGCGGGCAGCGAACCCGTCGTGATGGTCCAGGTGAAGGTGGGCGTGCCGCCAGTCTCGAGGACCGTTTGGTTGTAGGTGCCGGTGCTCGTCGCGCCGGGAAGGGAACTGGTCGTGATGCTCGGCGGCGCGTTGACCGTCATGATGATCGTTCTCGTCGCCGCGACACCGTTGGCGTCAGTGACCTTGAACGTCACGGACTGGCTGGTTGCTGAGCCGCTCACCGCACCCGTGATGGCACCCGTCACACTGTTGAGGCTGAGTCCGGCGGGCAGAGTGCCGCTTGACACCGACCACGTGTAGGCGCCAGTGCCGCCCGTTGCGGCCAGCGTCTGGGAGTACGAGGCCTGGCCCTCAGTCGCTGCAGCGAGCGAGCTCGTGGTAATGGAAGGCGAGGCGTTCACCGTGATGGTCAGCGACTTCGTGGCCGCGACCCCGTTGGCGTCGGTGAGCGAGACGGTGAAGGTCTGCGTGGTCGCGCTGGCGCCGACGGTTCCCGTGATTGCGCCCGTGCCGCCGTTCAGGCTCAGACCTGTCGGCAGGGTGCCACTCGAGATCGACCAGACGTTGGGCGAGGTGCCACCGGTGCCAGCGAGGGTCTGTGAATAGCCCGTCTCGCTCTGGGTGGCGGTCGCCAACGACGAAGTGGTGATTGATGGCGAGACGTTGACGGTGATGGTCAGCGACTTCGTGGCCACGACCCCGTCGGCGTCGGTGAGCGTGATGGTGAAGGTCTGCGTCGATGCCGATCCACTGACCGTCCCCGTGATGGCGCCAGTGGCACTGTTCAGGCTCAATCCCGTTGGCAGAGTGCCCGTCGTCACCGTCCACGCGAACGGCGTCGTGCCACCGGTGCCAGCGAGGGTCTGTGAATAGCCCGTCTCGCTCTGGGTGGCGGTCGCCAACG
>DASZIH010000005.1:0-4140 GCA_035949355.1 Acidimicrobiales bacterium | reverse complement strand
CGTCGAAGGAAACTAACCGTGGCCAAAACGAAGATCGAGACGGACCACAAGCTCAACGTTCGAATGTTCATCACGGGCGCTGCGCTCGTCGCGCTCTACGCGATCGTCGTGTCGGTGATGTTGAGTCTCGGTGTGTCGACGGTGCTGGTCATCGTCATCGCGGCGGGATTGATCTTCTCCCAGTACTACTTCTCGGACAAGATCGCCATGTTCTCGATGCACGCGCACGAGGTCACTTCCCAACAGGAACCGCGGCTGCACGAGATCGTCGATCGCTTGTGCCTGCTCGCCGATATGAAGAAGCCGCGCGTCGGCATCTCGGAGTTGGATATGCCCAACGCCTTCGCCACCGGACGCAGTCCGAGCCACGCCGTCGTCTGCGCGACGCGCGGTCTCATGCAGCGTCTCAACAACGAGGAGCTCGAGGCGGTGCTCGCGCACGAACTCAGTCACGTCGCGCACCGCGACGTCGCGATCATGACGATCGCCTCGGGTGTGGGCATGTTGGCAGGACTCGTGAGCCGGATCGCCATGTTCGGTGCGATGTTCGGTGGGGGCGGCCGCGGTCGCGGTCGCGGTGACCAGAACATCGTGCTCTTGGAGATGATCACGATGCTCGTCTCGATCGTCATCTACGTCATCGCCTACCTCTTGACGATGGCGCTCTCTCGCTACCGTGAGCTTGCGGCAGACCGTTCTGGTGCCATCTTGATCGGCAAGCCCAGCGTCCTTGCCGCGGCGCTCGTCCACATCACGGGTGACATCGGCAAGATTCCCCGCACCGACTTGCGCCAGTCCGAGGGCATGAACGCCTTCTTCTTCGCGCCCGCTCTGGCCGGTGGCACGGCGGCCACGCTCTTCTCCTCACACCCCTCGCTCGAGAAGCGTCTCGACCAATTGAACAAACTTGAAAAGGAACTCAACGGCTAGTGGGACTGCGCGACTCGCTGTTTGGTCGAACCAAACAAGTAGCACCGAATCTCGACAATCTTTTCGCGCTGCCGACTGCCGCGCTGACCCTGGCGAGCGAACTCGACCTCGTCAGTTCCGGCCAAGCGGGACTCTGCTTCAAGGGCGGTAGTGGCGAGAGCACGCTGACCACCGACAGCGATATCAAAGAACTCCTCGATTTTGACGAGACCACGAATAAGGTCACGCTCACGAAAGATGACCTCGGCTTTGAGTGGCTGGTCGTCACCGATCCCGATTTTGAAGCGCTCGTCACACGCGTGCACGCCGCGAACACGTCGATGGTCGAGCACGGGCTTGGACCGCGCCTCTTGTGCGCAGTCTTTGGTTTCGTGCCCAAGACGCCGCCCGGTGAGGGTTCCGTGCGGATGGTCTATCTCTTGAAGCAGGGAACCTTCTACCCCTTCGCACCGGTCGGCACCTCGCAGCGCAACAACGAACTCGAGTTGCGGGTGAAATCATTTCTTGGCACGGACCTACCCATCGAAAAGGATCTCGCGCGCTGGATGGCGCTGTGGAACCTACCCGTCTCGTAGTCGACTCTGCGTCAACCGAAGTCCAGTGGCACGTTCAGGGCTTGTCGCGCGCGCCCTTCGAGACGGCCCTCGACTGCTTTCGCTGAGCCGCCATGGCTGCGGGATCGCGGAGGCGCTCGTGGTAGGCGAGTTCTAGGCGCATTCGGCGCCACGTCTCCAGGCGCTGTTGCGAGAGATTGCCCGACGCCACGGCGGCTTCGACGGCGCAGCCGTCGTCACCACGGTGACGGCAGTTTCGAAAGCGACACTGTTCCGTCAGGTCGTCGACGTCTTCGAACATCTGGCTCAGTCCCTCTTCGTCGAGCATCACGTCGAGCAGTCGGATGCCCGGTATGTCGAGCAGCACACCCCCGGCCCGTAAGCGATACAACTTTCGTGTGGTGGTGGCGTGGCGGCCTTCCCCGCTGCGCCCGACGGTGCGCGTGAGCTCCGAACTCCCCTCAAGCGCGTTCAAGAGCGACGTCTTGCCGGCCCCCGACGCGCCAAGCATCACGGCGGTGACGCCTGTGCCGAGGTGAGTGCCGAGCACGTCGATGCCCAGTCCGTTGACGGCGCTCGTCATGAGTACTTCCCCACCGGGAAGTTCCGCTTCGATATCCATCTCGAATGAGGACGCGTCGGTGACGCCGTCGACTTTCGTTACGACCACCAACGGACGCGCACCACTATCCCACGCCATGATGGAAAGGCGTTCGAGCAGTCGAACGTTCAGCGCCAGATCTATCGGCACCACGATCAAGACGAGGTCGACGTTGGCCGCGAGGATCTGCACGTCGCGACCATTCGGGTGCGGTCGTCGAAGCTCGCTTCGTCGGGGCAAGACCTTGGCGACTCGATCCCCGCGAAGAGCGACCCAATCTCCCGCAACCGGAATGAGGTCAAGGTTTGCCTCAAACTCGCAGCGGCCCTCGACCTCAAGGTCGTCGTCATCGACCCAGACCACGTCGGCGCTCGCGCCGTGCGAGATGACGACCCGGCCGACGTTCATCCCGGCGGCCTCGTCGAGGTTGTCGAGCTCCGTCAGACCCAGTCGCTGAAGTACTGGATTCATGACCCTGAATCTACCGTGCCACTCTTGTTGTGGAGAGGGCAGTCCCGAGGTGTTGTGTCGCGTTCACCAGGTGTAAGTTGACCTTTAGAGCGCCACCGTGCGTGAACTCCGAGGAGGTGTGGTGGATCAAGCGAAGCAGGCACCCCTTGATGAGCGCGTCGCGTCACTACCGTTCGACGATGATGAACTTTCGCATCTCGCGATGGCCGCGGACTGCGACGCACCAATCGACGACAACGCCGTCCCATGGCTATGGGGCTTCGGCTTCGAACGAAACCTTCTACCGGACTGGTACATGCCGCGTCCCGTCGCGTCCGGACGGGGGAAGGGCACGAAGATCGTCGTCGGAACGCTCGTCGCCGGACTGCTCATCATTGGGGCGTTCGGACTGTGCATCACGTCCGGATTCCTCTCCCTCGCCTGATCTCACCCATCCGTGCGACGGTTGCCCGGACTTCCGGGGATTCGTCGAAGTCGCACAGTCGTGGGAGCGTCGCCCATTCGTGAGGAATGACCAGCTCGCCTGCGACGGCGTACTGCCGGCTCGTCGACGTCGGACTCGATGAAAGAGTCGACTACGTCCTAGGGATGAGTCATCTCGTCGGGCACGACCGCCGCGTCGAACTGCTCGGCACTCAAATAGCCGAGCGCGAGCGCGGCCTCGCGAAGCGTGGATCGCTCCTTGTGCGCCTTCTTCGCCACTTCGGCGGCCTTGTCGTAACCGATGATTGGATTGAGCGCGGTGACCAGCATCAATGAATTATTGAGGTGATTTTGGATCCGCTCGTAGTCGGGCTCTAAGCCTTCGACACAGAACTCTCGGAATCGATCACACGCGTCGGTGAGGAGATCAATCGAGTTGCAGAAGTTATAGATGATGACGGGCTTACAGACGTTGAGTTCAAGATTGCCCCTCGAACCCCCGATCGAGACCGCGGTGTCATTTCCAAAAACTTGGACGCCGACCATGATCATTGCTTCGCTCTGGGTCGGGTTCACCTTGCCCGGCATAATCGAACTTCCGGGCTCGTTCTCAGGGAGTTGAAGTTCGCCCAGACCCGATCGAGGTCCCGATCCGAGCCAGCGAAGATCATCCGCGATCTTGGTGAGGCTCGCCGCCAGCGTCTTGATTGCTCCGTGGGCGAAGACGAGCGCGTCGTGGGACGCAAGTGCGGCGAACTTGTTCGGCGCGGTGACGAACGGCTTGCTCGTCAGTTCCGCGATCGCGTCCGCGACGCGTACGCCGAACTCCGGGTGCGTGTTGAGACCGGTGCCCACCGCCGTACCGCCGGCGGCGAGTTCGTAGAGTCCAGGGAGAACGACATTGAGCCGGTCGAGGTCGGCGTCGAGTTGCGCCACGTAACCCGAGAACTCTTGTCCCAGTGTTAACGGCACCGCGTCCATCAGGTGGGTCCGCCCGATTTTGGTCACGTTGGCGAAAGCCTTGGCCTTCGCGTCGAGAGCGTCACGCAATCGAGTGACGGATGGAATCAATCGATCCGTGATCTCCATCACCGCCGCGACGTGCATTGCTGTTGGGAAGGTGTCGTTTGACGATTGGGACATGTTCACGTCGTCGTTGGG
>DASZIH010000004.1:0-5654 GCA_035949355.1 Acidimicrobiales bacterium | reverse complement strand
AGCGATAAACGAAGGGACCGTCACTGAGTTCTTCAGCTATGGCGAGGACCGTCTTGCGGATCCGCTCGTCGTGGGCCGGGAGGAAGCCGACGAGGGGCAACAACAAGAGTGAGGCGTCGAGTTCCCTAGAGCCGTAGGACTGCGTGAAGCGACCGTCATCGTCCACGGCCTTCTCGCACACGTCGGCGTGAATCTCCTGCGCGGCGTTCCACCACTCGTCTGCTCGATCCCTCTCGCCACGCAGCGCCGCCAGACGCGCGCCTCGATCGGCTGCGACCCAGCACATGACCTTCGAGAACGTGAAGTGCTGTGGCTCGCCGCGGATCTCCCAAATACCGCGGTCGGGATCCTTCCAGCACTTCAACGCCGTCTCAACGGCTTGGACGACGATGCGCCACGACCGTTCACTCAGCGAGTCCCTCGAGCGCGTGTGCTCAAAGACGCAGTCGACGATCGCTCCGAGGATGTCGAACTGAACCTGGTTGTACGCCGCGTTACCAACGCGCACGGGTCGAGAGCCGCCGTAACCGGTGAGGTGATCGAGTTCAGACTCAGTCGGCGTGCCGGCGCCGTCCACCGGGTACAAGACCTGCAAAGCGGCACGCATGCGTTTGCCCGACATGACGCCACCCTGAGGTTCGAGGACGTCACCAAGAAAGGCCAGGAAGTCATCGGCCTCAGTGTCGAAGCCCAAAGCGTGCAGCGCGCGAAGGGTGAACGCCGCGTCACGAACCCACGTGAATCGATAGTCCCAGTTCCGTCCGCCACCAATGTTCTCCGGCAGTGACGTCGTGGGCGCCGCCAAGAGCGCTCCGGTGGGGGCGTAGGTCAGACCCTTTAACGTCAGCGCGCTGCGTTGGAGGTACTCACGCCACGGGTGATCGGGAAAACGTCCGCCGTCGATCCAGTCGCGCCAGAAACGACTCGTCTCGGCTCGACAGGTGTCGACCTCGGCGCGCGTCGAGGGCGCCGGTGAATCAGTCCAACTCAGCACCGCGAAGGACGTCTCGCCCTCGGTGAGGCGGTGGCGAGCACGAACGGCACGCCCCTCGATACCGAAACGCATGTCGCCGGCCAACGTGAGATGCGGAAACTCGGCGTTCGTGGTCTTCACCTGGTCGTACGCAGTACCTTCGTACTCCCACTCGGCGTCCACGCGGCCGTAGTCGAACGACGGTTCGCAGTTGAGCAGAATGTCGACGCTGCCGTGCAGACAGGTCGCTGTTCGAACCAGAACGTGCTTCGCGTCAAAATCGCCGGGCGTGCGACGGTGATGATCGGATCGCTCACCCGTTCGATACCACGGAGCCACGGCAAGGAAGTCATTGACGATCAACCAACCGCTCCGTGTCTGCCACGTGGTTGCGAGCACCATGGTGCCGGGAACGTACTGGCGGTGCGCGGGGACCGCACTGTCCACCGGCGCGAGGCGAAACGATCCAGCGGCCCGGTCCAGGAGGGTGCCGAAGATGCTCGGATCGTGCGGCTTGGGAACGCAGAACCACTCGATGGCCCCGGTCGGCGCGACGAGACAACTGTTTTCACAGTCGGAGAGAAACGCGTAGTCCGCGATCGGAGGGAAGATCGTCTCAAGCGACTCCTGATTGGGGATGCCGGCGAGCCCCGCTGCCCCCACACGGGCAGAGAAGATCGGCTGCGGCCTCCGGGGCCAGAGACCAATATTGTTGTCCAACGTCCTGGCTGAGTGCGTCCGCTCATTCATCACGTGGCTGCTTTCTTTGAAAAATAGTGTTTCAACAAC
The DNA here is from genome assembly GCA_035949355.1 of Acidimicrobiales bacterium. Taxonomy (GTDB): domain Bacteria; phylum Actinomycetota; class Acidimicrobiia; order Acidimicrobiales; family RAAP-2; genus RAAP-2. The sequence goes on along the minus strand of DASZIH010000004.1, from coordinate 3,892 downwards.
CAACGTGAAGACCTTCGTCAACGTCGGCGACCCTTAACAGGTCATTTTAGTTGCGAGTGAACCACAACAGTGGGCAGGTGACAGGGCATTTTGCGAAATGTCACGCGAACATTTTAATCGCGCGGACCACTTTTCGCGCGGCTCGACAGCGCTGCGTCGGGGGCCTCATTCATGTCAACAAAGTAACCTCGAGATGAACGTCGTACTACCCTCGGGAGTCGAAATGGACCACACAAGAGCAGCGTCATTGCTCCAAGCCGAGCGCTTGCGAGTGCAGGAACTACTGAGTCAATCGTCGGGCGCTTTACTCGACGATCGAGCGGGCGCGAGTGAGCAGGGTGACATGAGCGATCCAGCGACCTCACTGACCCAGGAAGAACAGGAGGACGCGGTCAACGCAAGCCTTCGCGAACGATTAGCGGCGATCGAGCGAGCCGAGGAACGCTTGCGCAACGGCAGCTACGGACGATCGGTCAAGAGCGGCGACGTCATTTCGGACGAGCGACTCGAAGCCGATCCAGCGGCAGAACTTACGGTCGAAGAAGCGCAAGCGACCTGAGTGGCGCGTCGTAGCGAGTACGGGACTCAATGAACGTTTGGCTTCGCGCCTTCGCTGGCCTGGTTGGACTCTGCCTCCAAGTCATTGTCCTCGACGCGGCGATTCGTACCTTTCTCCTCCCGCGGGTGGCAAATGTTCGACTGAGTCGCACTATTGCGAGGGCCGTGAGTCGAGTGTTTCACCTTCTCGCGCGTTCGAGTAAGTCGTACGCGACGAGGGACCAAATACTCTCTCTCTACCCGTCGCTTGTTCTACTCACCTACCAGGCGACGTGGCTCGCCATAAGTCTGGTGGCCTTCGCCTTTGGCTTCGTGGCCGCCGGCGCGTCGAGCTTCGCCCTCGCCTTTCAGATGTCGGGTTCGTCGCTCTTCACGCTCGGCACGAGCGCCGCACACGGTGGCGCGCTCATCATTCTTGAGTACGCCGAAGCCGGCGTCGGTCTCACGCTCCTGGCCCTCCTCATTGCCTTCATCCCGACGCTGTACTCCGCGTTCCAACGACGTGAAGTCTCCGTGTCGCGATTGAGTGTGCGTGCGGGCATACCCGCAACCCCTTGGGGTGTCCTCGAATTAGCGCAGAGCGTGGAGTCGTACGAACGCCTCGACGAACTCTGGCGCGAGTGGGAACAGTGGTTCATCGACGTTGGTGAAACGCATTCGACGCTTCCCATCCTCAACTACTATCGCTCGCCCAACTCGAATCAGACCTGGATTGGTTGCGCCGCCACCGTGCTTGACGCCGCCGCTCTCTTCAACGCCGCCGTCGACGCGAAACCCTCCCCTTCCGCAGGACTTTGCATCCGGTCGGGTTGGCTCACGCTTCGAAAACTCGCTGACTACTTTGGTGTTTCCTACCCCACGACCTTGAACCGAACCGTGCCGATCTCCATAACGCGAGAAGAGTTCGACCTCGTGTTCCTTCGCCTCGAACGCATCGGTGTGCCGCTCGTCGCGGACCACGACGCGGCGTGGGCCGACTTCGCCGGTTGGCGAATGAACTACGACGCGATCATCGAGGCCTTCTACGGTCTCTTCAACTGCCCGCGGACGGATTGGCATCAAGCCTCGATCCAACCACTCTTCGGTCCCTCGAACAGACGAAGTACAGAGTCGCCTAGCTGATTAGTAGTGCATGTACTCCGGCATGAAGTTCTGAAGAGGGTTCGGAGCGAAGCCGATCGAGTCCTTCAAGCTGTTCTTGATCTCGACGATCGCCGTTGGATTGGGCTGGTACAGAACGGGGAGCTGCTGCGCCGCGAACTGCGCGTACGCGGTCAGTTTCGCCGAACCGAACGTGGTGGCGTTGACGAGCGTGTTCATCTCGGGATTGCTGTACGCCCCCGGGTTGAATCCACCCTTCGTCGTGAACAGCGTCTCACCGGAGGGGTAGTAGTCAGGGTCATACACCCATCCCGCGCCCCACGAGCAGATCTCGTACTGCTGCTTGGCACTCGTGCAGTCCGCGATGACCTGATTGAAGGTCGCCGTGGTCGTCGAGAACTTGACGCCAATGCTCGCCCAGTCTTGGACTTCCGCGTTGAAGGTGTCGTCCAAGGACTGCTGTCCGCTCGACCACACGATCTTGAAGTTCAGTGTGTAGCCCTTCGTGATGCCACGACCGCACTGCGTCGCGCCGGTGCCGGGGTTCGTACAAGTCTGCACGCCGTTTTGAACGGTCCAACCGTGCGACGTGAGGAGCGCTTTCGCGTTCTTCAAACTGAACGGGTAGGGGTTCGTCACCGCGCCACTTATCGTCGAGGGCGTGTTGGGCGGAATCGGACTGTACGTCGGCACGCCGTAGCCCTTGTCGACGTTCTTGATGATGCCGACTTGGTCGACCGCTTCTTGGAGGGCCGTACGGATGTACAGCTGACCAATGGCGGCGGACTTGGAGTTCGCCGTCGTGAAGTTAAAGGGTGCGTAGTTGAAACTCCACGGACTTCCGGTGTGCAAGGTGTACTTCCCCGCGATGGGACCCCAGTTCGCGCCAACTTTTCCAGGAGCGGGCGCGGGCGACGTCAACACCGTCGGATCGAGAAATCCGACGTCAATGTTGCCAGCCGAGAGTTGATTCTGCTCTGCCACGGCTGAAGTGAACGCGAGTTCTTTCACCGTCGACACTTGCGCCTTCTGCGGTCCGGAGTACTTGGAGTTGGGCTTGAACGTCACGTTGCCCAGGCTGTCCATAGCGGTCAGCTTCCACGGCCCGTCAACACCGCTCTGCCACATGGCATCGGTGAACAGGCTGACGTTCGACGTCTGGGTGTCAAGGTACTTCTCGACCTTGAGGCACGCCGCGTTCGTCGAGCTGGCGCCGTAGACGCCAGTGGCACACGTTGACGTCTTCGTAGCCGAGGTGAGATCCCATGAGTTCGGGAAGGGCGTGATCTCCGACAGGTAGTTATAGAGAAGCCAGTTCGGGTTCACCGATGAGGTGAAGTTGATCGTGACGACGTTGCCGTGACCGGTCGCGCTCTTCACCTGGTCCGGAATTCCGTACCCCGGGTTGTAGCCCGCGTACGACTTCGGATCGGCTTTGTACATGTTGAGAAAGAACATGACGGACTGGGCGTCAACGGTCTGACCGTCCGCGAACTTCCAACCCTTCATCGTGAGGGTCACCGTCCGGTCGCCGTTGGAGAACACCGGCATGGTGGCGAGCGAGAGGGTCGGCTGAACCGCCACGGACGACGCGAGGCCAAACCAGTAGAGCGGACGGAACATCAGCATCTGAAACTGATTCGTGTTGTCGACTGAGAAATACTGCGCGCCCATGTAGGGAAATATGTAGTTCGGATTGGCTCCCGGAGCCTCAGCGAACGTGATGGTCTGGTTCTGCGCTGGCGCGCCGGACGTGGTGGAGGGCGTGCCGTTTCCGGACGAGGCGCTCACTCCTATAGCTATCGCGGCTATCACGACGACAGCGGCCACGACGGACCAGATTATTTTCTTGCGTTGCATAACTACTCCCATGCGTCGGTGTGATTGTCCGCCAACTGAATGCGCGTCACGTGGAAATTCCTAAAACAATTTTATGTGGGCCTCAATCGAACTTGACGTAGCCCTCGCGCGACGAGCACGTCGCGTCGCGATAACTCGTGTAATGAAAACGTCACATTGTCAGTCGTGTTCGTACGTGATCAGGGATTGTTCAACGGACCACACGCGCGACGTTGTACGTTCGAAATTGCGTGCGCACTTCTAAGTGAATTCTGAGTTGCCAACGCCGCAGCAGTCGACCGCGACGCGTCGAAGTCTGACGCGCGCCAAGCGAAAGATCTGCGCGCACTCGACTCACGATCGTCGGATCATTTCTGCACGCCAGCGATGGTGC
>DASZIH010000003.1:0-13545 GCA_035949355.1 Acidimicrobiales bacterium | reverse complement strand
GCGATCTGGTTCGACATCGTGACGTCGGTGCCCCACTTCGCCACCGTCATCGTCCCGTCCTTGAAGACGACGACCGACGCGGCGCCTTTACGCAGCGGAAGGATGGTGCGACCCATGGTGTAGTAGCCGCCGTTCGCGTCGGCCATGAGAAAACCCGCGTTGAAGGCGGCAACGAGATTCTCCGAGCTCTTCGCGGTGATGGGCGCGGTGTACGTGTAGGGACCGCCGCCGGGAATGGACGAACCCGAGTAGAGCTGCGCTTGCAAGAGCGTGGGGTCCATCCACACGACGCCCACCACGTAACTCGTGTGCACCGCGTCAGGTCGCACGAACGCTTCGTACATCGTGGGTACGCCCGTCGCGGTCTCGCGTCCCGCGACGTGCCATACGCCCTCACCCGGCAGCGCCTTCGCGGCGGGTGAGGGGATGGTCTTGGGCGGCGCGAGGTGACCACCGGCCTTCACCTTGACGGCGGTCGCGCCGGAACCGAAGGCCGTGAGTGGTGGCGCGCCACCCACCTTGGCGGGGTGGAGCTTGTAGTACTCGGTCTCGATCCACGTCACCTCGGGACCGAGCCCGTGTTGGCGACCCCACTCCGCGAACCGTGCCTGGATGGAAACACCGTAGGAGGGGTTGACGAGCGCGAAGCCGAGCGTGATGCCGAGGTAGCCGACGACGACGACCGTCGTCACCAAAAGTGCCACGAGCACACGACGTCGCCAGTAGACGAAAGCTGAGTAGCGGCGATTCTTTGGAGCGACCGGCGGACGATACGCGTGCCTCGGTGAGTTCATGGTCTCCCATTCTCGCACCCCGGATGGTGGACTCATTCGGGAGGCCCAGAAATTCTTACGAACGATTTACGCACGATGCAATGGTGTCATAGCGAGCACCAGGTGTTTGGTGCCGTGTTCGTCAAACGTCACGGCGGCGCGCGCGTGCGAACCCTCTCCCTCGACGCGAATCACGACACCGGGTCCGAAACGGTCGTGGACCACGCGCTCGCCCACCACCAGGCCGAGCTTTTCGGCGCCCGTCGAGCGAACGGGTGGCGCGGCCCCTGTTCCAAAGGCCCTTCCCTGGGTGAACTCCGTGGCGCGACCCACGAAACCGTCGTCCTCGAGCGAGAAACTCGAGCGTCGCGTGGGCAACGTCGACGAGAGATCGGTGATGAGTTCCGAAGGGATCTCCTGGAGGAATCGACTGGCGATGGCTTCGAGACGTTGGCCCCACATCGTGCGGCTCCAGGCGTGGGTCAAGATCAGGTAGCGCATCGCTCGCGTGACCCCGACGTAGAAGAGTCGACGCTCTTCTTCGAGCTCGGCGTCGTCGGAGAGCGCGCGCCGGTGGGGAAAGACTGTCTCTTCGAGACCGGTGACGACGACGCCGGGAAACTCGAGGCCCTTCGCGACGTGCAGCGTCATAAGTGAGATCGCGCCCTCACCGCTGCCGAGTTGGTCGGAGTCCGCGACGAGCGCCATCCGTTCGACGAAATCGAGCAACGTGTCGTACTGCGCCGCCGCCGACGCGAGCTCGCCGAGGTTCTCGAGCCTCGAGTACGCCTCGTCGGAGTCCTCCGCGCGCAGCGCGTCGCCCATGCCCGACTCTCGCACGATCGCGTCGATCAACTCTCGCGGACTGAGGTCGTTCGCGAGCGCTCGCAGTTCGTCGAGCATGAAGGAGAACTTCGCCGCGCCCGCCAGTGCTCGGCCACTCAGTCCCGCCGCGGCGCCGTAGTGCGCGGCTTCGGCGAACGAAAGTCCGTGTTCGGCGGCGTAGCTGCCGAGCTTCGCCTGGGCCGCTTCGCCGACGCCACGCTTGGGCTCGTTGATCACCCGTCGAGCAGACGCCTCGTCGCGGGGGTTGACGAGGAGCCGCGCGTAGGCGAGCGCGTTCTTGATCTCCTTGCGATCGTAGAAGCGCATGCCGGACACCACGCGGTACGGAACGTTCGCGCGCAACATCTCCTCTTCCAGAACACGACTCTGCGCGTTGGTGCGATAGAACACCGCCAAGTCGTTCCATCCGAGACCGTGTTGGCTGCGCAGTCGACGGAGCTCGCTCGCGACCCAGCGACCCTCGTCGTACTCGTCGCCCGCGCGGTACAGAACGATCTTGTCGCCCTCGTCGCCGTCGGTAAAGAGGTTCTTCGCGTGGCGGCTCGCGTTCTTCGCGATCACCGCGTTCGCGGCGTCGAGGATCGTCTGGGTCGACCGAAAGTTCTGTTCGAGGAGGATCACCCGCGCGTCCGGGAAACGGAGCTCGAACTGCAGGATGTTTCTCACGTCGGCGGCGCGAAAACGGTAGATCGACTGATCCGAGTCGCCAACCACGCAGAGATTGCGATGCTCGGCGGCGAGCATCATCACCAGTTCGTTCTGCACGCCGTTGGTGTCTTGGAACTCGTCCACCAGCAGATACTTGAAGCGCTCCTGATACGAGCGCAGGACGTGCTGGTCGGCCTTCATCATCAACACCGCGTTCACGAGGAGATCGTCGAAGTCCATGGCGTTGGCGACGCGAAGACGCTTCGCGTAGAGCTGGTAGATCTCGGCGATGCGTCGACGCTGCGGGTCGTCACCGAAGTTGTCGAAGTACGCCTCGGGTGAGAGCATCTCGTTCTTCGCGGCCGAGATCGCGGCCGAGACGCTGCGCGGCGAGAGGCGCTTGGTGTCGAGGTTGAGCTCTTTCATGATCCGTTCGACGGCCGTCTCGGCGTCGCCGGCGTCGTAGATGGTGAAGCCCCGCTCGTACCCGAGGACCTCGGCGTGCGCGCGCAGCATCCGTAGACACGCGGAGTGGAACGTGGACACCCACATGCGATCGGCCTCGCCGCCGACGAGGTCCACCACCCGTCGACGCATCTCGTCCGCGGCCTTGTTGGTGAAGGTGATGGCCATGATCTCGAACGGCCGCGCGTCACCGGTGGCGAGCAGGTGCGCGATGCGTCGGGTCAAGACGCGGGTCTTGCCGGAACCCGCACCGGCGATGACGAGAAGAGGTCCTCCACGCTGGGTCACCGCTTCGCACTGGGGAATCGTGAGTCCCTCGAGCAGCGACGCCGGGTCGAGGCGACTCAGTGAGTCACTAGCGGCGTTATCCCACAGCGACTCATCAGAGTATGAACCGCGCGTCACTCCCACTCAATGGTGCCTGGTGGCTTGCTCGTGACGTCGAGCGCGACACGATTGACGCCCTCGACCTCACGGATCAAGCGGTTCGCGATCGACTCAATCACCTCGTAGGGCAGGCGGGCCCAGTCGGCGGTCATGGCGTCGTCGCTCGTGACCGCACGGATGATGATGGGGTACGCGTACGTTCGTCCATCTCCCATGACGCCCACAGTACGCACGGCGGGTAACACCGCGAAACTCTGCCAGAGTTCGCGGTACAGTCCGGCTTTTTTGATCTCGTCGACGACGACGTGATCGGCGTTTCTGAGGATCTCGGCACGTTCGCGGGTCACTTCCCCGATGATGCGCACGCCGAGTCCGGGACCGGGAAAGGGTTGGCGCCAGACGATCTCGCTGGGCAGTCCCAACTCCTCGCCGACGCGACGCACTTCGTCCTTGAAGAGGGTCCGTAGTGGCTCGACGAGTTCGAAGGAGAGATCCTCCGGCAACCCGCCGACGTTGTGGTGGCTCTTGATGTTGGCGGCGTGACCCGAACCCGACTCGATGACGTCGGGGTACAGCGTCCCCTGGACGAGAAAACGCGGACCGTCGCCACCTTTCGCGAGGTCGCGCGCGACCTCTTCGAACTCGCGGATGAAGAGTTCGCCAATGATCTTGCGCTTGGTCTCCGGATCGGTCACGCCTTCGAGCGCGCTGAAGAACCGGTCCTGCGCCTTCACGTGCACGAGGTCGACGCCGAACTGACGCGTGAACGTCTCTTCGATCTGATCGCCCTCGTTCATTCGCATGAGGCCGGTGTCGACGAACACGCAGGTAAGTTGCGCCCCTACCGCCTTGGTGACGAGCGCCGCGGCGACGGCGGAGTCGACACCGCCCGACAGCGCGCAGAGAACCCTCTCGGAACCGACCTGTTGGCGGATCGCCGCGACTTGGTCTTCGATGATCGAGGAGTTCGTCCACGTCGGCGCGATCACGGCCACGTGATGCAGGAAGTTCACCAAGAGGTCCTGGCCCTGCTCGGTGTGGGCGACTTCAGGGTGGAACTGCACGGCGTGCAGTCGCCGGACGACGTCTTCCATCACGGCGACTGGTGCCTCCGGCGTCGAGGCGGTGACGACGAAGCCGTCGGGTGCCACGGCGATCGCGTCACCGTGGCTCATCCACGCGGTCGTCGTCAAGGGCCAGTTCGTCATCAAGACGGTGGGGCCGTGTCGCGTCAACGAAGTGCGTCCGTACTCACCCACGCCCGTGTTCGCGACCTCACCACCGAGCTGTTGCGCCATGAGCTGCGCGCCGTAACAGATGCCCAGGATCGGTATCCCTAATTCGTAGATCTCGGGGTCGAGTGTCGGGGCCGGCACCGCGTAGACGGACTTGGGTCCGCCAGAGAGGATGATGGCACCCGGCGATTTCTTTCGAACCTCCGCGGCACTGATCGTGCTCGGCACGATCTCGGAGAAGACGTGCGCTTCGCGAACTCTGCGAGCGATCAGCTGCGCGTACTGTGCGCCAAAGTCAACGACGAGAACGGTGTCGTTCAATGGCCCATGCCCACGCCCTGGGAGCGCTGCATCTGCTTACCTTCGGTCTGGAGCGACGGTGCCAACATGATCTCGGCCTTCTGGAACTCTTTCAACGTCTCGTAGCCACACGTCGCCATGGACGTGCGAAGCGCGCCGAAGAGGTTCAGTCGTCCGTCGTTCTCGTGCGCGGGTCCGGTGAGGATCTCCTTCAACGTGCCACGGACTTGCGTGCGCACGCGCGTGCCGCGCGGCAGCGTCGGGTGAAAGGTCGCCATGCCCCAGTGGAATCCGCGAGCGGGTGCTTCGACGGCGCTCGTGAGCGGCGAACCGATCATGACGGCGTCGGCACCGCAGGCAATGGCCTTGGCGATGTCGCCGCCCTTGCTCATGCCGCCGTCAGCGATGACGTGCACGTAGACGCCCGTCTCGTCGAGGTGTCGCATCCGCGCACCGGCCACGTCGGCAATGGCCGTCGCTTGAGGTACGCCGATGCCGAGTACCGCCCGCGACGTGCAGGCGTTGCCCGGTCCGACGCCAACGAGCACGCCCGCGGCGCCGGTGCGCATCAGGTGCAGGGCCGCTTGGTAGCTCGCGCAACCGCCGACGATGACCGGCACCTCGAAGTCACGGATGAACTTCTTCAAGTTGAGTGGCTCGGCAGTCTTCGAGACGTGTTCGGCCGAGACGACGGTGCCTTGGATGACGAGGATGTCGAGACCGGAGTCGATGATGGTCTTGGACATCCACGACGTGCGCGCGGGTGTCACCGAGGCGGACGTTGTGACGCCCGCGTCCTTCATCTGCTTGATTCGTTCGGCGACCAGCTCGAGTTTGATGGGCTCCAGGTACATCTGTTGCATGCGGGCCGTGGCCTTGTCGTCGTCGAGCTCTCGAATCTCTTCGAAGAGGGGCATCGGGTCTTCGTAACGAGTCCAGAGACCCTCGAGGTTCAGCACGCCCAGTCCACCGAGGCGGCCGAGTTCGATGGCGGTGAGCGGCGAGATGGCGCCGTCCATGGCCGAGCCGAGGACGGGCAGTTCGAACTTGTAGGCGTCGATCTGCCACGTGATATCGACGTCTTCAGGGTCACGGGTGCGCCGTGACGGCACGATCGCGATGTCGTCAAAGCCGTACGCCTGACGAGCCGATTTGAAGATGCCGATCTCAACTTCCGCCATGAAGTCCTCCGATAGAAAACGCCCCAAAGTGAACGAGTGTTTCTACCAATCTACTAGGACGCCCGTCACCTCGGTCCTCGTTGCGCAGCCCAGGGGACCCCGGTGACGAGCGAGAGAAGTTCGCTCAAGACGCGCGCCGTCGCTCCCCACACGACGTCACCGGGAACCTTGTAGAAGTGGATGGGGAAGTAGCCGTCCGCGTCCGCACCGGGACGAAGGAGCGTCCGTCGCCAGCGCTCTTCGACGAAGGCGTCGTCCGCGACCAAGTCCGCCAGCGTGACGGTGAAGGCGCGATCGACTTCGGCCGGATCGATCGTGAACGTCGGGCGTTGCTCTAAGAGTCCGACCACGGGCCAGATCGATGACCCCGCGGCGAAACTGACGATGGGACGCAGCCAGGCGAGAGGCGTGACCGTCGAGGGGTCGAGACCAATCTCCTCGTTCGCCTCACGAAGAGCGGTCTCGACGGGGGTCTCACCAGCCTCGCTGCGGCCCCCGGGAAGAGCGATCTCGCCGCCGTGAAGGCGCAGCGAGAGGGCGCGTCGCGTGAGCACGATCGACGTCTCGCCCTCCTCCTCGAAGAGGGCGACCAGCACGGCGGAGCGACTCGTGGTCGGTACCGGTACGGCGTCCGCGACGACCGCGAGCTCCTCTGGCTCGTCGGGATAGGGACTCTCAGCGAGGAGGCGATGTTCGCGAGCGAGACTCGCGCGCACGACGCGAAGGGTGAATCCCGATCGAGCCGAGACCGGCAGTGCGGACCACGGGGCCACGCCACCGGGCAGCACGTCATCAGGGTCGGGGATGATCTGAGGGAATCGATGACCCGCGAAGCGCTCGGGTCGTTCGCCATTAGGCGTCATCGTTCTTCCTCTACACTTGTGGTGCGTTTGACGTACTTAAGGTAACAAACGGTCCTCGACTCCCCCAGGAGAATCCCCCTTGAAATCCCTCGCCCGGTTCTGTGTTCGCCATCGTTGGTACGTCCTTTTCGCGTGGCTCGCGCTCTTCATCCTCATCAACGTCATCTCGCAGTCCGTGGGATCGGCCTACTCGAACGCCTTCAGTTTGCCGGGTACCAACTCCACTCACGCGGAGTCGCTCCTCTCCAAGGGCTTCCCGCACCAGTCCGGGGACATCGACGAGATCGTCTTTCAGTCAACGGGCGGTTCCGTCGCGTCGCACCAGGCGACCATCCAGGCGATGTTGTCGAAGGTCGAGAAGCTGCCCGAAGTCGGCGCCGTCATCTCGCCATTCTGCTCGGGCTCGTTCGGGACCAGCACGACGAGCGCCGGGACGTGCCAGCCGGGTCTCGTCTCGTCAAACGGTACGATCGCGTACGCCGTCGTGAAATTCGCGAAGACGGCGAACCACCTCACCAACCCTCAGATCAAAGCCGTCATCACCGAAGCCTCCACGCTTCGCTCGAGCACGCTCAACGTCCAGTTCGGCGGTAACGCGTTCGGCCAACTCAACTCCACCAAGGGCAGTCCCTTCGAGGCCTTCGGTCTCATCGCGACGGCCATCGTGCTGGTCTTGGCGTTCGGTTCGTTCTTCGCGATGCTCCTGCCGCTCGGCGTTGCTCTCTTCGCGCTCGGCATCGCGCTGGCGGGCGGCGTCCTTCTCAGTCACGTCCTCGCCATCGCGCAGTTCGCGCCGATCCTGGGCTCATTGATCGGCCTAGGTGTTGGCATTGACTACGCGCTGTTCATCGTCACGCGATCTCGACAGGAACTCAAACGCGGCGCGAGTGTTGAGGACGCCGTCACCACGGCGCTCAACACCTCGGGACGCGCCGTGCTCTTCGCTGGCTCGACCGTGTGTATCGCCCTTCTCGGCATGTTGATACTCGGACTGTCGTTCTTGAACGGCGTCGCCGTGTCGGCGTCGCTCACGGTCTTGATCACGATGCTGGCCTCGGTCTCACTGCTGCCGTCCCTTCTGGCCTTTCAAAAGAAGCGCGTCCTCAGTCGCAAGGAACGTCGGGTCCTCGACAAAGATGGTCCCGGTCCGGTCGTCGTCTCTGGTCCGTGGCAGCGTTGGTCGCAGTACGTCTCACGCCACCCCCGCGTGTTGACCGTAGCCGCGCTCGCGATCATCGTCACCTTCGTGATTCCCTTCTTCTCGCTGCACCTCGGCAGTTCTGACCAGGGGTCGGACCCCGCGTCCTCGACGACGCGTCAGGCTTACGACCTCCTGGCAAAGGGTTTCGGACCAGGGTTCAACGGTCCCCTCACCATCGTGGGCTCCCTCAAGAGTCCCGGTGACACGGCGGCGATGCAGAAACTCGACACCTCGTTGAACGGCAAGCCGGGCATCGCCTTCGTGCAACCTCTCACCTTCAACGCGTCGAAGACCGTCGGCATCATCAACGTGATCCCGACGACCAGCCCGCAAGACGCGAAGACCGCCGCCCTCATCGCGACGATCCGAACGAAGTACATCCCGGCGGCGACCGCCACCTCGCACACCGCCATCTACGTCGGGGGCATCACCGCCATCTTCGTCGACTTCGCCGCGGTCTTGACGAGCAAACTCCCCCTCTTCGTCGGCGTGATCGTGTTGTTGGGCTGTCTGCTTCTCATGGTGGCCTTCCGTAGCGTCCTCGTACCGGTTGTGGCGGCGGTGATGAACTTGCTCGCCGTGGGCGCGTCCTTCGGCCTCGTGGTCGCGGTCTTCCAATGGGGTTGGGGAAGTGCGCTACTCGGCGCCGGCACCGGGCCTGTGGAGTCCTTCTTACCGATCATCATGATCGCGATCCTCTTCGGGCTTTCAATGGACTACCAGGTCTTCTTGGTCTCGCGGATGCACGAGGAGTGGTTGAACACCAACGACAACGAAGAGGCGATCATCCGAGGTCAAGCGAACACTGGGCGCGTGATCTCGGCCGCGGCGCTGGTCATGATCTGTGTCTTCATGTCCTTCGCCATCGGCGGCGAGCGCGTCATCGCCGAGTTCGGCATCGGGCTCGGTGGCGCGGTCTTGATCGACGCCTTCGTGATTCGCACGGTCCTCGTGCCGTCGTTGATGCACTTCATCGGCAAGGCCAACTGGTGGATGCCTCGTTGGCTGGACCGACTCGTTCCACACGTGGCCGTCGAAGCGACCGAGTAGTCCTCCTAGTCTCCCCTCGCGCCACGAAAGAGGTCGAGTAACTCCTCTTGGGAGTGCACGCCCAGTTTCTTGAAGATGTCCGCCAGATGATTTCTAATGGTGCTCTGACTAAGGAACAGGTCCTCGGCGATTCTCGGGACCCGTTCGCCGTGGAGCAGCCTGGTGAGGACTTCCCACTGTCGCGGTGACAGCTCGTCGACGCCCGGAAGGCTGTACGGGTCGGGCACATTATTCACGGCAGAAAACATGTCCGCGCCCTCGAACTCCCGCGCGATACGCCAGAGCCTTCGCTCAAGATTCGCCACGCGCTCGGGCCACGCGCGCAACTCCACTTGGCCACGCTTGGCGTCGAGCGCCATCGCGATCGCGTTCGCGATGTTGACCAGAAAGTCTTGGTAGAGGGAGAACAACGCGGCGTCGCCCACGTCGATGAGAACGAGACCGAAAAGTCGGGCGGTCGTGCGCAACAACAGAACGGACGTTCCCGTCTCTTGCTCGATCGCCGAGACGTCGAGCGAGTTGGGATCGGTCTGCGCCTCGACGCAACGACGTCGCGTTGGCTCCCACTCTTCTCCTGGAGGGATGACGCTTCCCGTCATGCACATGTGCACGTCACGAACGCCAGGAACTTGAAGCATCGCGCCGCGCGTGAACTCAGCGATGCGACGTTCGTCGGGCAGGCCCCCAAGGATCAACTGGACCAAGAGGAGACGGCCGAGCACGTTGTCGTGAGGCACTTCTTGCGCCTCGTCTTCGGCGTGCAGCGCACCGTGCACGACCTCTTCGGTGGGTAGGTAGTAGGGATTACGCATGATCTGACCCCTGATGACCATCAGCGGATGGACGCAAAGTATCTCGAAGATGGTGCCACCGTCGAACTGCTCCGTGTCGTACTGACACAGCACGTTGAGTGGGATCGTGTCAACGAGAGAGTTGATGGACGACTCGTACTCCACCAGCAGATCCGAACCCGGGACATCCCTCAACGCCCACGCCATCTCTCCGAGCGTTCGACATCCTCGCGCCTCGTCCGAGCGGCTGAGTTCGAAGAGCTGCTTCAACTGTTCGATCGTCGACGCGGGGACGAACTCCCCCGTCGGGTAGTACACGTCCATCGCGCTCGCGACGCTCAGTCGGCTGAGTTCTTCGCGCGAGAGTGACGCCGTCGTCTGTTCGTCCAACGCTCGCTCCAAGAGCTCAGTGGCGAGCGCGTCAGCGAAGTAGAACACGTCCTCAAGGTCACGAAGACCGGCTCGGACGAAGGGATAGATAACGCTTCGTCGTTCGACCTCGTCACCGAACAAGAAGCAGGCGTGGGTGCCCTCGGGAAGGCGCTCGGGCGTGAATCCAAGGTCCAGTAAGCGAGCACCTTCGGCCATGCCCTGTCTCCAACTCCAGACCAGACGCCGCCTGGTTGTGCGGTCCAACGACCACCACGTCACATCGTGGTCCGAAGTGATGACGTCGTTCTGGCACCACTACGAACGATGACGCGAGGAAGGACTGACCGGAGAATATCATCGCGACGACCTCAACGTTCGGCCGGTGTCGAGGTCCGTGGTTCACCGTTTCGAAGGTGACAAGCCACGGCGCACCTGACGACGGGCAACGACACCCTACGGCGAAGCGTGACGTGAGCACGTCGTTCGTCCCATCGGGCCATCAGTCGTGATCACCGTGACGTCAATGACCTCGGGTGAGAGACGAATAGGATGCCATCGGTAAACCTCGGTGGGGAGTTCACTAGATGAGTGGAGCACTTTGGTGGTTCTTCTCCCAACTTCGCGACGACCCTAAGACACTTCACTCGACGATGGCGCCGACGGACCTTCTTACGAAGGTGGCGACACGCGTCACGCCGAGGCCCCCGTGGCAGGACGAAGCGCTCTCGTCACTGTCCTCCACATCGGACTTCCTGCCCGAAGACACGTTCATCACGTTCATGTCCGACTTCGACGATCGAGGCGACCTCGCGATGGGCTCTCGGGGACTCTGGGGCCGCGTAGGGATCACGGACGTGTGGTTCGAAGTCGCGACCGGGTACGGAGCCCGACGGCGCTGGATACCGCGACTCATCGGTGACGTCACGCTGGCGAACGACGGAGGGTCGACGATCTCGTACCGGGTGCGGATGATGCACTACTCCCAGATCGTCGCCTGGATGGTCGGTCTCGCGTTGGGAGCGCTCTTCGTCGGCGTTGGGCTCGCGCTGCTACTCACCGACGCGACCGTTGTGGGTGGCGTCATCACGCTCGTGGTCGGAGCCGCGCTGCTCGTGACACTGATGAACCGCTCAAAACGTTCGAGACACCTCGCGCAGCGAATGGCCCACTACCTTGAAGAGACGATCGAACAGTTCGCACGTGGGTAGATTCGTCGCCAAGTGACCTCGTGACCTCCGATCGAAGCGATCCATCCGAAGAACTCCACGGGGCACCCTAAAAAGCAGAACAGCCGGACTTGTCGTCCGGCTGTTCTGCGATGAAGCGCTACGACTCGTTACATCATCCCGCCCATGCCACCCATGCCGCCGTCGCCCATGGACGCGCCAGCCGGTTCCGGCTTGTCGGCCACGATGGCCTCCGTGGTGAGTAACAGTGCCGCGATGGACGCCGCGTTCTGCAGCGCCGAGCGCGTCACCTTCGCTGGGTCGATAACGCCAGCCTTGACGAGGTCCTCGAGGACACCCGTCGCGGCGTTGAGGCCGACCGATCCCTTCGCGTCGGCAACTTCGCGCACCTTGACGGCGCCTTCGAAGCCGGCGTTCTGTGCGATGTGACGAAGTGGTGACTCGAGCGAGTTCGCGACGATGCGCGCACCCGTGGCTTCGTCACCAGTCAACGTCTCGATGAGCTTGTCAACGGAAGCACGTGCTCGAACGAGCGCGGTGCCGCCACCGGCGACGATGCCCTCGTCGATCGCGGCGCGCGTAGCACTGAGCGCGTCTTCGATGCGGTGCTTCTTCTCTTTGAGCTCAACTTCAGTGGCCGCGCCAACCTTGACGACGGCGACACCACCGGCGAGCTTCGCGAGGCGCTCTTGGAGCTTCTCGCGGTCCCAGTCCGAGTCCGTGTCTTCGATCTCGCGCTTCAGCTGCGCGACGCGACCCGCGACGTCTTCCTTTGAACCGCCGCCGTCAACCAACGTGGTGGCGTCCTTCGTGACGACCACGCGGCGAGCCTTGCCGAGCAAGTCCACGGTCGCGCTGTCGAGCTTCAGACCGATTTCGTCCGAGATGACCGTGCCGCCCGTGAGAATCGCCATGTCCTGGAGCATCGCCTTGCGACGCTCGCCAAACCCTGGCGCCTTCACGGCAACCGACGTGAACGTTCCACGAATCTTGTTCACCACGAGTGTCGCGAGCGCTTCGCCCTCGACGTCTTCAGCGATGATCAACAGCGGTCGACCGGCCTGCATGACCTTCTCGAGTACTGGTACGAGGTCGTGCACGGCGGAGATCTTGTTGCTCGTGTAGAGAATGTAGGCGTCTTCGAGGACGGCCTCTTGGCGCTCTGCGTCGGTGACGAAGTACGGCGAGAGGTATCCCTTGTCGAACTGCATGCCTTCGGTGAGCTCGAGCTCGATGCCGAACGTGTTCGACTCCTCGACCGTGACGGTGCCGTCCTTGCCAACCTTGTCGATGGCGTCAGCGATGACTTCACCGATGGCGGCGTCGGCAGCGGAGATCGTGGCGACCTGCGCGATCTGGGTCTTACCCGAGACCTCTTGGCTCTGGTCCGCAATGGACTCGACAGCGGCCTTGACAGCCTTTTCGATGCCGCGCTTCAGACCCGAGGGGCTGGCGCCGGCCGCGACGTTGCGCAGACCTTCCTTGATGAGGGCTTGCGCGAGCACGGTTGCCGTCGTCGTGCCGTCACCGGCAACGTCGTTGGTCTTCGTTGCGACTTCCTTCACCAGCTGCGCGCCCATGTTCTCAAACGGGTCTTCGAGCTCGATCTCTCGAGCAATCGACACACCGTCGTTGGTGATGGTGGGCGCACCGAACTTCTTGCCGAGGACGACGTTGCGACCCTTGGGTCCGAGCGTCACCTTCACGGCGTCGGCCAACTTGTCGACGCCCGCTTCGAGGCCGCGTCGCGCGTCCTCGTCAAACTTCAATAACTTAGACATTTGTCTTCTTTCGTGTTCGGAGGGAGTGACGAGCCGTGCTCGTCAAGGGCTACTTGGTTACGGTCGCGAGCACGTCACGGCCGGAAAGGATCAAGAGGTCCTCGCCGTCGACGGTGATCTCGGTGCCGCCGTACTTCGAGTAGACGACGGTGTCGCCAATCGAGACGCCGGTCGGGATGATCTCGCCGGTGGAGTCGGTACGACGACCGGGACCCGTGGCGAGCACTTCGCCCTGCTGGGGCTTCTCCTTGGCGGTGTCGGGAATCACCAGGCCCGAAGCCGTGGTGGCCTCAGCGCTGTTGGGACGAACGACGATGCGGTCTTCTAGTGGGTGCAACTTCATTGTTCTTGCCTCCTGAGCAATTAGCACTCGATACTTGCGACTGCCAATTTAGCAGCCAGCGCTCGGGAGTGCCAACAGCGAGTGCCCTGAACCCCCTCCACCAGACCTGGCGCCACCATCCC
>DASZIH010000002.1:0-13560 GCA_035949355.1 Acidimicrobiales bacterium | reverse complement strand
GCGGACTTCGAGATCTGCGAAAAGATGCTGCGGTACTTCATCCACCGAGTCCACCAACGCCGTTTCGCTAAGCCCCGCATGGTGATCTGTGTCCCGTCGGGCATCACCGGCGTCGAACAGCGCGCCGTCATGGAAGCCGCGGAGTTCGCGGGCGCGCGCAAGGCCTACATCATCGAAGAGCCAATGGCCGCCGCGATCGGTGCGGGACTTCCGATTCACGAACCAACAGGCAACATGGTCGTTGACATTGGTGGCGGCACCACGGAAGTCGCCGTCATCTCGCTCGGTGGCATCGTCACGAGTCAGTCGATTCGCGTCGGCGGTGACGAACTCGACGAAGCACTCGTTGCCTACGTGAAGAAAGAGTTCCAACTCGCACTCGGTGAACGAACAGCTGAAGAGATAAAAATCCAGCTCGGTTCGGCCTTCCCGCTGCAAGAAGAGTTGCGCGCGGAGATCCGTGGACGTGACCTCGTCACGGGACTGCCGAAGACCGTCATCATCTCCACGGAACAGATTCGCCAAGCCATCGAAGAGCCCGTCCAGGCCATCGTGGACGCCGTGAAGGTCACCCTCGACCGCACCCCGCCCGAGCTGTCATCGGACCTGATGGAACAGGGCATCGTCCTCACCGGTGGGGGCGCGTTGCTCGCGGGACTCGCCGCCCGCCTTGAGTACGAGACCAACATGCCCATCATCGTGGCGGACGATCCTCTCAACTGCGTTGCGCTCGGCAGTGGGATGTGTCTTGAAGAGCTTGACGTCTTCGCGCGCATGTTGAAGACCAGTCCTTCTCGTTAACGCGTGGCCACGGACCGTTCGCGGCGACGATCCTGGACCTTTGGGGTCGCGGTGGTGGCGACAGTTGCCATCCTCTACTTGACGACGGGGGTCTCCTCGGGCCTTCGCGGCGGCGCCAACATCGTGATCACCCCCTTCAGTTGGGCCGTCAACGCTATCGCTCGACCCATCGGACACATGTTGGCGGGCACGGTCAACTACAGCGACGTCGTCGCGCAGAACGAGAAGCTGCGCTACCAACTCGCGAAGGCGCAAGAACGAGCGAATGAGGAGTGGGCTTACGCACGCCAGCTTCAACAGATCACGACGCAACTGAACGTGCCCTTCGTCGGGTCACTGCCTACGGTGGCCGTCCAGGTCACCAGGCTCTCGCCGACGAACTTCTCCGCCACGGTGGGCATCTCCAAGGGTCGCGACAGCGGCATCATGGTGGGGATGCCCGTCGTCGCCAACGGGGGACTCGTCGGACGCGTCATCGCCACCACCGCCAACGGCGCGACGGTCCGTCTCATCACTGACACCGCCTCGTCGGTGGGCGTCACGTTCAAGTCCGGAAAGAGTTCGCTCATCGTCTCGGGGCGAGGACTCAACAATGGCCTCGGCGCAACGGCGGTTCCTCTCGGCACCTCCGTCGCGCCGGGGACGAAGCTCTCGACGGACGGACTGAATGGCGCGCTCTATCCGGCGGGGTTACCCGTGGCCTCGGTGAAGACGGTGACGTTGACGCCCGGCGCCGCGACGTACAACTTGACGCTCCAGCCCGCGGCGAACCTCCGTCAGCTTTCGTACCTCGACGTCGTGATCTGGGAGCCCGCTGCGTGAGACGAGTCCTCGTCCCGGTGACGCTGGCGACGCTCTTCATCGTCGCGATCCAACTCTCCGTGTTCTCTGGACTGCGCTTCTCCGGCGTCGTCATCATGATCGTCTGGCTGTGGCCACTCGTGATGGGCCTCACCGGCCTCACCGCACTCTCGCTGTGGTGCGCGTTGGTGGCCGGCGTCTTCTTCGACACGCACGCGTCGACGCCCTTCGGCCTCACCGCCGTCGTGGCCCTGTTGCTCGCGTACGGTGCGTCGCGGCTTGGTCGTGAGGGCGTGGGCGACCTCGATTCGGCTGCGTGGTGGGTCACGCCGCTGCTCGCGGCGGCGGCGGGTTTCGTGGCACCGGTCATCTTCGTCGGCGCGAGCTTCTTCACGCTCAACTTCTCCCTGTGGCGAGACAGTCTCTTCGCGGCGATGGTCGTGAACGCGGTGGCCTTCTTCGTCCTCGCCCGACCGATGGCGCGCCTGGCGCTGTGGTTGGGCAACCTCGGCGGGTCGCGTCGATGAAGCATTCGTGGCGCAACCGACCCACGGGATCGTGGTTCTCGCGACTGTGGCGGCCGTGGGTCACGCTGCACCCCTTTCGCGGTCGAGGTCGAATGATCAACGAGCCGAAGTCGGTCGGTATCCGCGACCTCATGGCGTCACCCGACGAGGTGAGCGCGCGTCCACTGCGCCGTTGGATCGTCATTGGCGGCTTCTTCTTGATCCTCCTCGTCGTCTTGATGGTGCGACTCTTCTTCCTCCAGGTCGTCGACTACAAAGCGTCGCTCGCCGCCGTCCAGTACAACTCACTGCGCACGACGACGATTCCCGCGTCGCGCGGCGAGATTCTCGACCGCTCCGGCAAGGCCCTCGTCACCAACGTCACGACGACGGAACTTCGCCTCTCGAGGGCCGAAGCCGCGTTGCATCCCGCGATCATCGGCGCGCTGTCGTCCGTGACGGGTCTCAGCGTGAAGACCATCAACGCCGACCTCGCGAATCTGCAGTACAACCAGTACCAACCGGCGCCCATCATGAGCAACGCCCCGGCGAAGGTCATTGAGTTCATCCAACTGCACCCGGGCGAGTTCCCCGGCGTCACCGTGCTCGACGCGTCGACGCGCGCGTACCCCAACGGGGGCAACGTCGGTGCCCAGATACTCGGATACGTCGGGCCGATAACGAGCCAAGAGATCGCCGCCAGTCCCAACGCGGGGTACCAGCCCGACTCCATCTACGGCAAGACCGGCATCGAGAACTACTACGAGCAGTACTTGCGCGGGCGCGACGGTACGAGCACGCTCGAGGTCAACGTGAACAACCAGATCTTGCGCGCGGTGCAGACAAAAAAGCCCACTGTGGGCGACTCGGTCGTACTCAACATCGACATGCCCTTGCAGAAGGCGCTCGACGGATACCTGGCCTCGGAGATCCTGGCGGATCGTCACTCCGTCGACCCGATCTCGGGCAAAGTTCCGGCCGCACTCAACGGCGCCGCCGTCGTGCTCGACCCCAACACGGGTGCCGTCCTCGCGATGGCGAGCTATCCCTCGTACAACCTCAACTCCTTCGTGAGCGGTCTGTCAAACAGTGCCTTTCACCAACTCCTCAAGGTCGGGGCTTTCAACAACTACGCGATCCAGGGCCTCTACACACCGGGCAGTACGTTCAAACTCATCACCTCGACGGCCGAGCTCCAGACGGGGATCTTGTCAGCGTCGAAGTACATCGACGACACTGGAACCTTCACGGTGCCGGGGTGCTTGAAGGGAGTCAACCACGGCTGCGTCTTTCACGACGACGACAACTCCGCCGCCGGTCTGATCAATCTCCCGAAGGCGCTCACGGTTTCGTCCGACTACTACTTCTACAACTTGGGTTACCTCTTCTGGTCTCAGACCAACAAGTATGGTCAGACGCCCATTCAGAACGTCGCTGCAGAGTACGGACTCTCCCAGACCACCAACATTGACCTTCCCCAAGAAGTCCAGGGTCGTGTCGACTCGCCACAAGTTCGCCAGCAGCTCCACGCCGCAGCGCCCGCGGCGTTTCCGACGGTCTCTTGGTACACGGGTGACAACATCGAGATGGCCTTCGGACAAGGCACGACCGCGCTCACGCCTATCGCCCTGGCCAACGCCTACGCCACGTTCGCGAACGGGGGGACACGCTACGCGCCCGAGGTGGCGGCCGGTGTTGTCGACCCGCACGGCAACGTGGTCATTCGCTACACGCCGCGCGTGCTCGGTCACGTGAGCTTGCCGGCGAGCATTCGAAACCCGATCCTGCAGGGACTCACCGGCGTCGTGTCGAGCCCCTCTGGTACGGCGTACTCTCCATTCAAGGCCAACATCAACTTCTCGCTCTCGAGTTTTCCCATCGCCGGCAAGACCGGTACGGCGAGCAACAAACCAGGCGCCGAGCCGAACTCGTGGTTCGTCGGCTTTGGTCCGACGACCCATCCCAAGTACGTGGTGCTCTGTGTGATCGCGGAAGGTGGCTACGGCGCCAGCGCCTCGGCGCCCGTCGTAGCGAAGACCTTCAACTTCCTGGTTTCGCACCCGGTGCCGCCCTTGAAACTGGGCGCGCAGTTGACCACGCCCACGAAGAAGAAGTAGGGCTAAGGCCCCGTCGAAGGCACAAAGAAGTCAAGTATGGGTCTTCGTGGGGTAACCTTGTGCCGTTGGGCGCTTTGGCACAAAGGGTGCCGGACGCAAAAGAACGTCGCCGTGACGCAGTGTTTTCTCCGTTACGCACAGCATTGAGGACATCTCGTGGTACACGCCAGTGCGCTGCTTCTACTTAGTATCGTGACCGTCCTCGTCGTCACGGCCCAACGAGCCTTTGGTCTTTTTCCCAACGCCAACGTCGCGAGCATCTCGCCGCGCGTGGCCCCTACTCGTGGCGCGTCGCGCCACGCCCTAACCAACAAGAACGCAAGGAGTACCCGTCGTGAGCGACGAAACCATCCAACCATCTCCCTCATCATCTAGTCCAAGAATTGGTGATACCCGACCCGCACCTCAAATAGGCGACACTCGACCAGGAGCGACCGGCTCCACGTCGACGCCGAGTCCGTCGCCGTCCGCGCCGACCCAAGGGGGAGGCAATCGCCGTCGCCGTGGGGGACGAGGACGCTCCGGAGGACAAGGAAATCGAGACGGCCGAGACGGCCGCGCGGGTCAGGGCAATCAGAACGGTCAGTCCAACCAGCCCCGCCGGGTCATGGACGCGCCCGTGGAGGCGTCGGCACCTGAAGCTGGTGACGGTGACGCCTCACGTCAAGGTCGCGCGAAGCGACGCCGCGGGGGAGAACGTCGTACGCGAGCCCAGGGCCGCTACCTCATGGCCGTGCACACGACGACGGACGGGACGCACATCGCCACCCTCGAGGGCCGCTCCATGGTTGAGTACACCGTCGCGAAGAACGCGGACGAGACCAACCAGATCGACGGCAACATCTACGTCGGCCGTATCCAAAACGTTCTCCCGGGCATGGAACTCGCCTTCGTCGACATCGGTATCCCGAAGAACGCGGTGCTCTACAAGGGCGACGTCTCCTTCGACGCCGAGGACGTGGACGGCGTCTCCACGAACGACAAGCGCATCGAAGAGATGATCAAGGCTGGTCAGACCATCGTCTGTCAGGTCACGAAGAACGCCATCGGCGCGAAGGGCGCGCGCCTCACCCAAGAGGTCTCGCTGCCCGGCCGTTTCGCGGTGCTGGTGCCCAACTCGTCAACGATCGGTATCTCGAAGCGCCTACCCGACGGTGAGCGTCGACGTCTACGCAAGATCATCGACGAGGTCAAGCCCTCTCGGCACGGCATCATCATCCGTACCGCCGCCGAAGGCGTCACGGCCGACGACCTGTCGCGCGACGTGACGTCACTCGTCGAGAAGTGGTCGGCCATCGAGGCGGAAGTCGCGAAGTCCAATCAGCCCCGTCTCGTGTATCGCGACCTCGACCTCGCGGTTCGCGTCCTTCGTGAAGAGTTGAACGACGAGTACCGTGCGGTCCTCATCGACGACCGCACCCTCTACGAGAAGGTCCGTGAGTACGTGCTCGCGGTGAACCCTGAATTGGCCGACCGCATCGAGTTCTACGACCGCGAGACCGAAGAGCTGCCCCTTTTCGAGCGGTATTTCGTGCACGAACAGCTCCACCGTTCGCTGGACCGAAAGGTCTTCCTGCCCTCGGGTGGCTCACTCATCATCGAGCGCACCGAGGCACTCACCGTCGTCGACGTGAACACCGGCAAGAACGTGGGCACCAACAACCTCGAAGAGACGGTCTTTCGCAACAATCTGGAAGCGGCCGACGAGGTCGCGCGCCAGCTCCGTCTGCGCGATATCGGCGGGATCATCGTCATCGACTTCATCGACATGGAGTCGCGGGCGAACCGTGAAGCCGTCGCCTCGGCGCTGCGCCAAGCACTCTCTCGCGACAAGACCCGCACCCAGGTCTTCGACATCTCCGAGCTCGGTCTGGTCGAAATGACGAGGAAGCGGGTGAACGAGGGACTGCTCGAGTCGCTCTCCGTCGTGTGCAGCGTCTGTGACGGTCGCGGCTTCATCGTAAAAACCGGCCTCTAATCCCGAGGCTTTCGAGCCATCCGCTAGTATGGAAACCTTATGTACGCCGTTATCCGTGTAGGCACATCTCAAGAGCGCGTCACCGAGGGCCAAGTGGTCCGCGTCGACCTGCGTTCCGAAGAGATCGGTGCCGATGTCCAGTTCCAGCCCGTCTTGCTCGTGGACGGTGACGACGTCGTCGCCGGCCCCGCGCTGAAGGGCGCCACCGTCACGGCGAAGATCATTGGTGAGGAAAAGGGCCCCAAGATCCGCGCACTGACCTACAAGGCGAAGTCGATCCAGCGCCGGCGCTGGGGTCACCGTCAGCACTACTCGACCGTCGAAATCACTAAGATTTCGGCCAAGGCCTAAGGAGTATCGATGTCAAAGACCAAAGGCGGCGGTTCTACCCGTAACGGCCGCGATTCCAACGCACAACGACTTGGCGTGAAGACGTTCGACGGTACCGCCGTCAAGTCCGGCAGCATCATTGTTCGCCAGCGTGGCACGCAGTTCCACCCGGGCCGCAACGTCGGCATCGGCAAGGATGACACGCTGTTCGCGCTCGCTGAGGGAACCGTGAAATTCGGCTTCCGTGGCGGCAGAAAACTGGTTGACGTTCTCGCCAACTGAGTTTTCCTCCTAAAACTAAGAATCCCCCGGGCCTCGGCCCGGGGGATTCTTAGTTTGAAGCGAGAACTACGCGCCTTTGACGGCCTTTTTGAAGGTCGAGCCAATGGACACTTTCGGGGCCCGGGAGGCCTTGACCTGAATTGCTTCACCGGTCTGAGGGTTACGGGCGGTGCGAGCCTTACGCTCAACCCGCTCGAATGACAAGAACCCCGACAGCACGATCTTTTCACCCTTGGAAACGTTGCCCACTACGACGTCCTCGAAGGCCTTCAAGACCTCCGCTACCGTGTTCTTGGTGGCGCCACTTTCGGCGACAATTGCTTCTACCAACTCGGCCTTGTTCACCGGTCGACTCCTTACTCTCGTTGAAACGGAACTGGGCTTTTCCAGCAACCACCGTCATTTTTAGCGTAAAAACAAGGAAAAATGGGGATATCGTCCTAAGAATTGACTCTGATTACAATTTCGGAATTTTAAAATACCTGTTGGTAGATGGTTTCCATTTGTCGCTCCACAGAGATTTTCATATTCCAGGCTCTACGATGGGCCGGTGGATACCTTGAATCGCAAGAAAATAAAGGAGTTGGCGGCTCGAGAGCGCGCCAGCTACGAACAGCTGCACCCACGTTCGAAGGCGCTGAGTGAGCGCGCCGTGAACCTGCTCGGTGGAGTGCCGATGACGTGGATGACCAAGTGGGCCGGCGGCTTC
Organism: Acidimicrobiales bacterium; assembly: GCA_035949355.1. GTDB lineage: Bacteria > Actinomycetota > Acidimicrobiia > Acidimicrobiales > RAAP-2 > RAAP-2. The sequence goes on along the minus strand of DASZIH010000002.1, from coordinate 6,036 downwards.
CCCCTTGGTTTCGCCAGCGCCCATGGCGCCCGGGTAACCGATCTCGACGGGATCGAGCTCGTGGACTTCGCGCTCGGCGACACCGGAGCGATGGCCGGGCACTCGCCGACGCCCTTGATGGCCGCGCTGACGCGCCGGGTGGGGGATCTGGGCGGAGTGACGACCATGCTGCCCAACGAAGACGCCCAGTGGGTCGCCGCCGAGATGACCCGGCGTTTTGGCCTTTCACGCTGGTCGTTCACCCTTTCAGCGACCGACGCCAATCGCTGGCTGCTTCGCCTCGCCCGTCTCGTCACGAATCGACCCAAGGTCCTCGTTTTTTCCTACTCGTACCACGGCACCGTGGACGAGACCTTCGTGGTGGTCGACGAGAACGGGACCGCCCACTCTCGCGACGGCAACGTCGCGCCCATGGTCGACCCGACGACGACGACGCGCGTCGTTGAGTTCAACGACCTCGCGGCCCTCGAGCGCGAGCTTCGTCACGGTGACGTGGCCGCCGTGTTGACGGAACCGGCCCTCACGAACATCGGGATCGTCCTTCCCGCGCCAGGATTCCTCGACGGCGTGCGTCAACTCTGTGACGCCACCGGGACGCTCCTGATCCTGGATGAGACCCACACGTTCTCCGCGGGTCCGGGCGGGATGACGAAGCGTGACGGACTGAGGCCCGACGCCGTCACGATTGGCAAGTCACTCGGCGGCGGCGTGCCCTGTGGGGCGTTCGGCCTCAGCGAGGAACTCGCGGCGCGCGTGCTCGCGAGCGCCGTTAACGGCGGGGACATCGAAGACGTCGGGGGCATCGGCGGGACGCTCGCGGGTAACGCGCTCAGTCTCGCCGCCATGCGCGCGGTGCTCGGTGAGGTCTTGACGGACGACGCCTTCGGGCCAATGGAGGACGCGGCGACGACGTTCGCGTCCGGGGTCCAACGATCGATCGATGAGCACGACCTGCCCTGGTCGATCACGCAACTGGGTGCACGCTGTGAGTACCGCTTCGCCTCGCCGGCACCCACGAACGGTGGGGCCTCCGCGAGGAGCTCGGATCCGCTCCTCGACGAGTTCTTGCACCTCTATCTCCTCAATCGCGCGGTACTGCTCACGCCCTTTCACAACATGGCGCTCATGTGTCCCGCGACGACGAGCGACGACGTCGCGCGACATCAGGTCGTCTTCGACGCCGCGCTCGACGAGCTCGTGTCCTAAAAGAGGCCCGCAGAAGGCGGCCCGTAGGATAGGGGGGTGTCCTCCTTCGTCGACAGCGCGCAACTGCACGCCAAAGCTGGTGACGGCGGAGCCGGGTGCGTCAGTTTCCGCCGTGAAGCCCACGTCGCCAAGGGCGGCCCCGACGGTGGTGACGGTGGCAAGGGTGGTGACGTCTGGCTCGAGGCCGATCACAACCAGGCCTCGCTGCTCGGCTTTCGCGATCACCCGTTTCGTCGTGGGACGGACGGTCAGCACGGCACCTCGAAGCGCCAGCACGGGTCTCGGGGCAAGGACGTCGTCGTGTCGGTGCCACTCGGCACCATGGTCTACGGCCCGGACGGGCAACTCCTCGTCGACCTGAAAGGCCCCGGGGACCGGTGGCTCGCCGCCGAAGGCGGCCTCGGGGGCCAAGGCAACGCCCGATTCCTCTCGAATCAACGTCGCGCGCCGGCCTTCGCGGAACAGGGCGAGCGCGGTGAGGAGCGCTGGCTCGACCTCGAACTGAAGCTCCAGGCGGACGTCGCCCTCATCGGCTTTCCGAACGTCGGCAAGTCCACCCTCATCTCGCGCGTCTCGGCGGCGCGTCCGAAGATCGCCGATTATCCCTTCACCACGCTCGTTCCGAACCTGGGCGTCGTTCGCGTGGGGGCGCGGTCCGCTCGCCCGAGTGACGCGACCGAGTTCGTCATGGCGGACATCCCCGGGCTCATCGAAGGCGCGGCCGAAGGGCGCGGTCTCGGCCACGCGTTCCTTCGTCACGTGGAGCGGGCCCGCGTGCTCTGCGTACTCCTCGACCTCTCGGAGTTGGCCCCACGTCCGCCCGAGGAGCAACTCGAGGTGTTGTTGGGCGAACTCGGCAACTACCAAGCCGACCTTCTGACGCGCCCGCGCGTCGTCGTCGGCTCCAAGGGGGACGTCGCGGCGTACGAACTCGACGGCGTCGACAGCATCTCGGCGGTGACCGGTGAGGGACTCGACAAGTTGGTCGGGACCTTGGCCGGACTCGTGACGAGCGCGCGCAACGAAGAAGCTGAGGCGCTCGAACACGAGGTCGTCGTGCACCGACCGATCCCTGACGAGATCACCGTCGATCGCAACGGTCCGAGCGCGTGGACGGTGCACGGTCGCGCCGCGCGACGCGCGGTCCGGTTCCAAGACCTCACCGACGATCAGGCTCTCGCCGAGATCATCCATCGCCTGCGCGAACTCGGCGTCGACCGACTGCTCACCCGCGCGGGTGTGAAAGACGGCGACGTCGTCACCATCGGAACACTCTCGTTCGAGTGGTGGCGCGACGAAGTAGGCACGGGTCTCGATCGCGGCGAACACCACCGCGCCACCCGTCGCGAACGCCTCGCGCGCCACGGACGCCTTGACGGGAACGGGAGCGATGACGAGTCGTAGCGCCGTCGTCAAAATCGGTACGTCGTCAGTAACGACTGCCGAAGGCAACGTCGATTACGACGTCCTCGTGAACGTGGCCGCTGACGTCGTCACGATGCGCGACGAAGGTTGGTCGGTCGTCGTCGTCACGTCGGGGGCGATCACCGCCGGATGGTCTGAAGTGGGCAACGCCCGTCCCCGTCCCCGTGACGCGGCGACACTGCAGGCCGTGTCGGCCGTAGGACAGCCGTTGTTGATGCACGCGTGGCGCAACGCCTTCGCCGAGCACGGCGCGGCGGTGGGCCAAGTGCTCCTCGCGCCGCTCGACTTCTCCCATCGTGGTCAGTACCTGCACGCACGCGGCACACTTGAAGCGCTCGCGACGCTGAACGTGATCGCGATCGTGAACGAGAACGACGCCGTCGCCGACGAGGAGATCCGCTTCGGCGACAACGACCGCCTGGCCGCGTTGGTGGCGAACCTCGTGGGCGCGTCGCATCTGGTGCTCTTGACCGACACCGACGGACTGCTCACGGCCGATCCGCGCCTCGACGCGTCGGCCACGTTGATCGAAGAGGTGACGGCCTTTGACGCGGACCTGATCGAAGCCGCGGGGTCCAGTCGCTCGGGCGTCGGCAGTGGTGGCATGGCCTCGAAACTCGCGGCGGCGCACATGGCCACGTGGTCGGGCGTCACGACGATTATCGCGCCGGCCCGTGCGCGCCACGCGTTGCGCCAGGCCCTCGAAGGTCGTCCCGGCTTCGGCACGACGTTCTTCGCTCGACCCGAACGACTGTCGGCTCGAAAGTCCTGGATCGCCTTCGCGGTCGCGAGTCACGGATCGCTCACGATTAACGAAGGGGCGCTGGAGGCGCTCGAAAACCACGGGCGCAGTCTCTTGCGCGTTGGGGTGACCGGCTACGTCGGGAACTTCGTCGAAGGTGACGCCGTCGACGTCAAGGCTCCTAACGGCGAGACGGTCGCGAAGGGCCTCGTGCGCGTCTCCGCGGAGTCCTTCAAGGACGGTGAGGACGTCGTCGTGCACCGCGACGACCTCGTGCTCTTACGACGCCCGTAATGACGCCCATTACGCTTGGTCCATGACGACGAGTGTCTTAGAGACCCAGGGCGCCGCGGTGAAGCGTGCGGCCGCGGAGCTCGCCCAGGCGTCGGACGGTTCGCGCCAAGGTGTCCTCCGTCACGTCGCCGATCGGCTCGAAGAACGCTGCGACGAACTCTTAGCCCTCAACGCGCTCGAAGTGAACGACTACCACGAGTCCGGACCCGGCCGCGACCGTTTGACCTTGACGAGAGAGCGCGTCCTCTCCATGTCGAGCGCTCTTCGAGAGATCGCCGACGCTGCCGATCCCCTCTACGAGACCCAAGACCAGAGCACGCGGGCCAACGGACTTCGCGTCGAACGTCTGCGGGTGCCACTCGGCGTGATTGGCGTCGTGTACGAGAATCGCCCGAACGTCACGAGTGACGTCGCGGGACTGTGCGTGCGCAGTGGCAACGCGGCGTTCTTGCGCGGTTCGTCGACGGCCCTTCGCACCAATGCCTTCATCGTCGGACTCTGGCACGAGGCGCTTGAGAAGGAGGGTCTGCCCACGGCTGGGGTGTCGCTCGTCGAAGACCCCTCGCACGAGACCGTGACGGCCTTCATGCAACTCACCGACGTCCTCGACTGTCTCATCCCTCGCGGCGGCCCGAGCCTGATCGCGGCGATGCGCGAGCACGCGCGCGTGCCCTACGTCCTCGACGGTGACGGGAACTGTCACGTCTACGTCGACGACTCGGCGAAGCTCGACCAGGCGGTCGCGATCGTGAAGAACGCCAAGACCTCGCGACCGGGCGTGTGCAACGCCGCGGAGACCGTTCTCGTGCACGAAGCCGTCGCGGCGGCGTTCTTGCCCGCGCTCGCGCTCGCGATGCCCGACGTCGAATTGCGTGTTGACGAGCGAGCGGCGGTGTATCTCTCGAACGCGACGCCGGCGAGTGACGACGACTTCGCCCGTGAGTTCCTCGACCTGATCCTGGCCGTCAAAGTGGTCTCTGGACTCGACGAGGCCATTGCTCACGTCACCACCTACGGCACGGGTCACAGTGAGGCCATCCTGACTGAAGACACGACGCACGCCGACGCGTGGATCCGACGCGTCGACGCGGCGGCGGTCCTGGTGAACGCGTCGACGCGATTCATCGACGGCGGTGAGCTGGGACTCGGTGGCGAGGTGGGTATCTCAACGCAGAAACTGCACGCTCGTGGCCCGATGGGACTACGTGAACTGACCTGCCTGAAGTGGGTCGTACGAGGAGAGGGACAGATTCGATGAGTGCGTTAGACCCGAGAGAAGAGCTGGCCCAACGACTCGGTCTCTCGAGCGTGCCCCCGGTGCGCTTCGAATCACCGGACGAGGTGAAGAAGCTGCTCGCGGAGAACGACTACCTGAGTGATGATTCGATCGCCTCGGTGATCTACCTGGCCGACCGATTGGCCAAGCCGGTGCTCGTCGAAGGACCCGCCGGCACGGGCAAGACAGCCCTGGCCAAAGCCGTCGCGGACTCGATCGGCGCGCGACTCATCCGACTTCAGTGCTACGAAGGGCTCGACGAGTCGAAGGCGCTCTACGAGTGGAACTACCGAAAGCAACTCCTGCGCATCCAGGCCGGACGCCCCGAGGGCGCCGGAAGCGAGGAGTGGCACGACCTTGAAGAGGACATCTTCGCCGAGGAGTTCATGTTGACGCGTCCGCTGCTCGAGGCGATCTCCGCGAGCGACCCGGTGGTGTTGCTCATCGACGAGGTTGACCGCGTCGAGCTCGAGACCGAAGCACTGATGCTGGAGATCCTCTCGGAGTACCAGGTCTCCATCCCCGAGCTCGGGACGATTCGGGCCAAGCAGATCCCCATGGTCTTCTTGACCTCGAACAACACCCGCGAACTCTCCGAGGCGCTCAAGCGCCGTTGTCTCTACCTCTACGTTGGTTACCCGACCGTGGAGCGAGAGCGCGACATCATCCTTTCGCGGGTGCCGGGTATCTCGAGCGCACTCGCCGAGCAGATCGCCCAGGTCGTGCGCTCGCTTCGAACGATCGACCTGAAGAAGGCACCGTCGGTCTCCGAGACCCTGGACTGGGCGCGCACGCTCGTCGTCCTCGGTCGCAGCGAGATCGGCGACGAGGACGCGGCGGCGACGTTGCACATTTTGTTGAAGTACCAGTCCGACATCGAGCGCGCCACCAAGGAGCTGCTCGGTCGTTCGAGGCCCGTTGCTTAACCTTCTCGGCGACTTCATCGGCGAACTTCGCGCTGCCGGCATCCCCGTGTCGATGAGTGAGCACGTGGACGCCGCGCGAGCGGTCGAGGTTATCAACCTCGGCGACCGGTCGCTTCTTCGTGCGACCCTCGGGGCCACGCTCGTGAAAGACGGCGATCACCTGCCGG
>DASZIH010000001.1:0-28199 GCA_035949355.1 Acidimicrobiales bacterium | reverse complement strand
GGTGGCGAAGCGCACGTTGGCCCGGAGGTCGGTGACGACTTCGACGCGTGGAACGGCTACATCCACGGCACGACCCTCGAACTCGAGCCGTCACGTCGCATCGTCCAGTCGTGGCGGTCGACGCAGTTCACCGACGACGATGAGGACTCACGGATCGAAGTGCTGCTCGACGGCACCGACGACGCGACGCTCGTGACCGTTCGTCACTCCAACGTGCCGTCCGATCATCGCGGCTACCAAGACGGCGGTTGGCAACAGAGTTACTTCACGCCGATGAAGGCGTACTTCGACAAGGAGTGAGCCGTTTCACCGCGACGACTCGTGCACGTAGCAACGATGTGAGGGCCAAAACGCGATACCTGTACAAAGTTGTTCGATTCGTGTGAAGCAGTGGTGCGGAATGCGCGATGCCCCTGAGAAATGGGAAAATCGTTGGGTAAAATTCGACAGTGAGATTCGTATGTCGGATGGGTTTCGTTGTCCTCGCTTCGACCCTGGTGCTCGGAGTGATGACCATCGCGCCCGCAGGCGCGCTCAACGTCACGTCGGTCTCGGGGACCATCTACGACGCGTCGGGTACGACGCCACTTGTTGGCGTGTGCGTTCTCGCCAAGTCGACCGATGGCCTGTACTCGGGGACCGCGACGACGGCGGCGGACGGCACGTACACCATCGCCAGTCTTGCGTCGGATACGTACAACGTCGAGTTCACTAGCTGCGGCACTGGCAACTACGCGCAACAGTGGTACGACGGCACGTCTGGGGGAACGGTACTCAGTGACGGGATCGCCGTCGCGTCGTCGACGGGTATCGACGCGGACATGTCGCCCGGGTCCACGATCTCGGGCCACGTCACGGACGTCGGCGGCGTAACGAACCTTCCGGGCGTCTGCGTGTACGTCTCCACTCCCGGCGTGGCCTTCGGGACTGCCACGACGGACACGAACGGTAACTACACCATTACAGGTCTCGCGCCAGGGAGTTACGTCGTCGACTTTGACCCCGATTGCGTCACGTCCGTCTACCAGGAGCAGTTCTACACCGGTGCTGGCGCCGGCAGCACGGTCGCGTCGAACGCCGTCCCCGTCACCGTGTCAGCGGGCACGGTCGTGTCGTCCATCGGCGCGCAGCTCGTCGTGGGTGGCGCCATCACGGGAACCATCACCGCGTTCGCGGGCGGCGCGGCACTTTCCGGTGTCTGCGTGACGGCCCAATCCACCGTCGGAGGTCCTGGCGCCAACACCACCACGAACGGCGCGGGGTCGTACTCGATGACGGGATTCACTCCCGGCGACTTCACCCTTTTGGTCGACCCCACGTGCTCGGGCACCGTGTCGACGGGTCTTGCCGTCGTCCAGACGATCACACCGCTCACGGTGACGTCGGGCGTGACGAGTTCCGGCAATGACTTCGCTCTCGTCAGCGGAGGCTCCATCTCGGGGACGGTGACCGATTCGGTCCCTCATCCCGTGAACGCGGTCTGCATGACGGCCGATCAGACACTCAGCGGCACGGGTTACGGCGCGTCCATCACCGTGACGAACGGGTCCTACACGATCGCGAACTTGAATCCCGGGTCGTACGACCTCGTCGTCGACCCCACCTGCGGCGGAACGCAGGGCTCCTCCTACGGCGTCATCACGATGTACGCAGCGGTGAGTATCACCGCGAGCAACACGACGACGCAGAACGTCTCTCTGGTGACGCCTCACACCATTCCGAACACGATCACCCCGAGCGCAGCACCGGCAACTGCAGTCGTCGGTGGCTCGTACGCGGCAACCGCCACCGCTACCTCCGGCGACGTGGTCCCCGTAACGCTTGACACGAGTTCCACGGGCTGCACGCTCAGCGCGGGCGTGGTCACGTTCACCTCTGCTGGCACGTGCCTCGTGGACTTCAATGACCCGAGTCTCGGCAACGACGCCTACGTGGCTGCAGCACAAGTCCAACTGAGCACCATCGTCAGCGTCCCTGGCGGTGGCGGTGGCGGCGGTGGTGGCGGCGGCGGTGGCGGTGGCGGTGGCGGCGGCGGCGGTGCAGCTCCTGGCGGTGGCGGAGCACCCGTTGGAGGAAGCGCTCCCGCTCCGACACTGAGCGCCCAGTCACGATTGAGTGTCACGACGTTGACCGGCCACGCGCGGACGCCGCTCAGATTGGCTACCCGTGGTGGATCGGGAAGTGGCGCTGTCTCCTACAGAGCAACGAATGGCTCGGCGACAGGTTGCACGGTCTCCGGTGGATTCCTGAACTCATCGACCGCGGGAACGTGTGTCGTGACCGCGACCAAATCAGGTGACGCGAACTACGTGGCGACGTCGTCGTCCCCGACGACGATCACGTTCAGCGCTGTCGCAGCGCCTTCGACGCTCGGCTTGAGTTTCACCGCCCAAGGCTCGAGTCTGAGTCCGGGGATGAAGACGGCGCTCGTCGGGCTCTCGAAGAAGTTGACGGCGGGGGCCTCAATCACCGTGACCGGGTACGCGAAGCGCAACACCGCGCTCGCTGCGCAACGAGCGCGAGCGGTCGTCGCCTACCTCTCGACACGTATCAGGGTTCACGTCACCATCAAGACCGTGACGACCACGTCGCTGAGCATCGTCACCGTCGCCGTTCCCTAGGGTCAGCCGCTCGCGCGTTGCCCCACCTCTCGCCAACACCACAGGCTTGCTGTTACAAAGACGAACACCTCGTGTCGTCAAGTGGTCGGTGGAGTCTGCGTTGGGGGGACCGAGTCAACGATGCTGATCCCGAGAAGCGCATCCCCGTCGTACGGCGCGCTGAGGTCGGGCGGCCCGGGCCACGTGCGAAGACCCAGCAGCGCGTAGGTAGTTGGATTGAAGATGAGCGCTCCCGAGTCTCCTTGGAAATTCCACTCGACGCCTACACCCACGCGTCCAATGGCGTCCGCCATCTTGGGAACGATCGTGAACCCAGGGGTCTGCGCCATAAGAGTGAACAGAGCTGACTGCTGCGCGGGCAGCAAGTAACAGGTCTGCATCAAGTTCGCGATGCCCTTCGCCAATTCATTATCGACCTGTCCGGGCGGGTCGGAGGGGGACGATGCGGTGTCAACTTCGCCGATCTGATCGAGGTACGACAGCAGCTACGTCGTATCTGTGGGCAATTGGGGGAGGTAGCCGGACTCTGGAACGCACTTCGACCGCTCGGGTGCGGACGCAGATTGTGCGACGCTACACGGCGCGTTGGCGATCACTCCGGGGGCAATCACTTCGCCCTTGCTCGACACGTTGCGATGAAGCGCGGGAAGGTTTCCGTTGGTCGACAGCCACAGCTGATACAGGGTGCCGCTTGGGTCCTCCGTCTCTGAGTAGACGTACTGATTCGCTCGGGGTATGACACCGCTCCGCTCATTAAAAGTCGGCGCCGTCAGGACAGCGTGGGCGGCGCGTCGGAGGAAGGGTGCTGCGGACGCCGACGACGACGCGGTGGGCGTCAGATGCGGAGTTGGTGACGCCTGGAACACCACGACGGCGACGAGCGCTGCGACGAGAATGCCCGCCGCTCCCGCCAGGCGAGCGCTCCGCGGGACGCGACGAGGCTCGGGAGCGGTCAGGCGTTCTCTCAATGAGTTCCAGGCGCTGTCAACCCGTGATTCGCTCGGAGGTCGTGCGGGATTCGCGGCTTCGAGTTCCCTGATGACGGTGTCGATGTTCACGGTAATGCTCCTTTGATGGGTGGAGAGCTCACGTTCCGGTTCGTGTCGACCGCGCCGTTCCTGAGTGATTGTGGTGGCATCTGATCGTGGAGTCGTCGCAACGCGCGGTGATAGCGAACGTTGGTCGCGTTCGGGGTCAAGCGCAGAGCTGCCGCGACCTCAGCGCGCGTGAGCGCATCCCAATGGATTAGTCGGAGGATCTCCTGATCCGCAGGGGAGAGTCGAGAAAGTGCGGCGACCACTTCCGTCTCGTCGAGGTCAGGACTCGTGGATGACGGGGGTTCTCCCGAGACTTCGAAAGAGATGACGTTGTTCCACTTGCGCGTCGAACGTCGATGGTTGGAGATTTCGTAACTCGCGATTCGTAGCAACCACGGAAGCGTTGGATGTATCGGCGCCTTCTCGAATTTGCGCCACGCCACGACGAAACTGGCGGCTACCACGTCGTCTATCTGCGCCGTCGGTACTCGCCGAGCGACGTATTGAAAGAGTTGCGAGTAGTTCTCGCGAAAGAGGGCCTCGAATCGAACGAGAACATCATCGTTGTCCGATCGACGAAAACGCTCCATTACTTCCTATACGTAGCTCGAAAGCCGAATCATTACAGAGAATTCCTCAGATTTGGAATCATTCGAGTTCAGTAGCTCGGCATTGAATGAGATCGGGACTGTCTTCGTCGAGCGCGGGTTCACATCGGTGAGCCGACTTGCACTTCCTCCGAGTGGAGAATCGGCGGTTGGTGGGCAAATCGACGCGCGACATAACGTGGCAGCATGAAATTTCCACGACTGCACCTTGTCTTGCTTGACTGTCCCGACCCCTTCGCACTCGCAACGTTTTACTCGGCCCTCACTGGCATTGCGATAGAGAGTCGGCCGGGTTACGCCCCGGAAGATACGCCAGACATCGACTTGGTGCACGATGCCCTTCCGGCTTTGAGTTTTCAGAGAGTAGAGAACTACGTGGCGCCCACCTGGCCCGAAGGGACCACGCCGAAACAGATGCATCTCGACTTTGAAGTCGATGATCTCGACGAGGGAGAACGTCACGTCCTCAGCATCGGTGCTCGAAAAGCCGACTACCAACCCGGGGAGACTTTCAGAGTGTTCCTGGACCCCGTGGGTCACCCGTTCTGTCTGATCATGAAGAGGGACTAGGCGAGGGAACCCACTTCGTCTCCTAATCTCGTCCATTCATTCGTTGACGTCACGAAGCGAGTGCCAGCACGACGAAGCAGACCGCGAGCACTAACCCAATCGGAGCCATGAGATACCGCTCCCAACGACTGTGCGAAGCGACGTTGGCCACTGCGCTCACTCCAAAGAGTGCAGCCAGTATCCAGGTTGCGATGGTCACGAACGCGAATCTCCCTCCAACGAGCCCGTCTTGAGCGAGAGCGACGTAGAGAGCCAAACAGAAGACGAGCGAAGACGCGGCACTCGCGAAGCGCAACTTCGGGGGCAACACAGCGTTCGCTCCTCCGAACGCGGCATGACCTAAAGGAAGCCCGGCAGCAAGAAGAACCTGAAATATTGCGAAACCGGTGACGCTCAATGAAGCGATAACTGCCACCCAGTCAGTTAGGGAACCCATCTGCTTCCTCTAGTCGCTTCAGGCCAACCAGGTCAGCCCGATGGTTAATTCTCCCATACTTCAATGGCAGGTACTGAAGAATGAGAATCGAACAGCGTCGTCGTGCGTCGCCTAGGCGCCGACCAGTGTGGACGTATCCCGCGCCGACGTCCACGAGCCTCGACGGACGCCGGCTGTAGGGTCGGTCTGAGGAAGGTGCCTAGATGGGAAACAAGACAGTTGCCGTGTTCTACGTGCTCGCGATGGTGGCCGTCGTCGTCGGTGTGGACATTCTCTTCTTCCGACATCACTTCACGGAGCGACTGCTCGTCAACGTGGGAATCGTCCTGGTGTTCGTGGCTTTTTACCTGGCGTTCCTAAAGCGCTCGTGAGTCCAGTCGCCGACGCGCGGGCAAGTGCGTGCGAACTCTGCGGAGGGCCTCGTCGCGACTCGGTGAAAATGATGACACTTGGCGGAGGGAGTGGGATTTGAACCCACGGTGGGCAAGCCCACGCCGGTTTTCAAGACCGGTACATTCGTCCGCTCTGTCATCCCTCCGGGGACAACCCTAGTTGAGCGGACCTCTAGCCCTTTTTGCGAAGACGGTGACGCGAGGCGACGTCGAGCACGACTTTGCGTAGTCGCACGGATTTCGGCGTCACCTCCACGGCCTCGTCGTCGGCGATGAACTCCAACGCCTGCTCGAGCGAGAAGATGGTCGGTGGCGCGATCTTCTCGGTGTTGTCGCTACCCGACGCGCGCATGTTCGTGAGCTTCTTCTCTTTGGTGGGGTTCACGTTCATCTCATCGGATCGCGCGTTCTCCCCGACGATCATGCCTTCGTAGACCTCGGTGCCCGGGCCCACGAAGAGCACGCCGCGCTGTTCGAGGTCGAGCAGCGCGTTGGCCGTCGTGTCGCCGCGACGGTCCGCGACGAGGGTGCCCTTCTGGCGTAGTCGGATGTCCCCGTACCAGGGGTCGTAGCCGTCGAAGGTGGAGTGCATCATGCCCGCGCCGCGTGTCTCGGTCATGAACTCGGTGCGGATGCCGACGAGCCCTCGAGCGGGGATGCGCCACTCCATGCGCACCCAGCCGGTGCCGTGGTTGACGAGGTCGAGCATCGTGCCCTTGCGGGTCGCGAGCAAGGTGTTGATCGGTCCCACGAAGTCGTCGGGCGAGTCGATGGTGACGTGCTCCATTGGCTCGTGCAACTTCTCCTTGATCATGCGGGTGACGACCTGGGGCTTGCCGACGGTGAGCTCGAATCCTTCACGGCGCATCGTCTCGATGAGGACGGCGAGCTGGAGCTCGCCACGTCCCTGCACCTCCCAGGCGTCAGGACGGTCGGTCGGTAGGACCCGCAGGGCCACGTTGCCGACGAGTTCCTTGTCGAGGCGGTCCTTCACCATGCGCGCGGTGAGGAGCTTGCCCTCGGTGCCCGCGAGGGGTGACGTGTTGATGCCGATGGTCATCGAGAGACTCGGCTCGTCGACGTGCAGGGGCTCCAGGGGTTCGGGGTTCTCGGGATCGGCCAGGGTCTCACCAATGGTGATGTCCTCGAAGCCCGCGACGGCGACGATGTCGCCCGGTCCCGCGCTTTGGGCGGGGATGCGCTCGAGCGCCTCGGTGATGAAGAGTTCGGTGACCTTGGCGTGCTCGATGGTGCCGTCGATGCGACACCAGGCCACGCGCTGGCCGCGTTCGAGGTTGCCGTTGATCACGCGACAGAGCGCGAGGCGTCCGAGGTAGGGCGAGGCGTCGAGGTTGCACACGAGGGCTTGGAGACCGTGACCCTCTTCGTACTCCGGCGCGGGTACGTAGTCGGCGATCGTCTGAAAGAGCGGGGTGAGGTCCTCGGTGACGACGTCGGGGTCGAGCGACGCCCAACCCTGTCGGGCACTCGCGTAGAGGATGGGAAAGGAGATCTGGTGTTCGTCAGCGTCGAGGTCGAGGAAGAGGTTCTCCACTTCCGCGACGACTTCGCTGACGCGCGCGTCCGGACGGTCGACCTTGTTGATCACGAGCACGACCGGCAGGCGCTTCTCGAGGGTCTTTCGCAGCACGAAACGGGTCTGGGGCAGGGGCCCCTCGGCGGCGTCGACGAGCAGGATGACGGCGTCCACCATCGCCAGGCCGCGCTCGACCTCGCCACCGAAGTCGGCGTGACCGGGGGTGTCGATGATGTTGATCGTCAGGCCGTTCCACTTGACGGCGGTGTTCTTCGCGAGGATGGTGATGCCCTTTTCGCGCTCCAGGTCGCCCGAGTCCATGACCCGGTCGGTCATCTCCTCGTGGGCCGTGAACGAGCCCGTTTGGCGGAGCATTTTGTCCACCAGGGTCGTCTTTCCGTGGTCGACGTGGGCGATGATGGCAATATTTCTAAGGGAAGTTCGTAGCGACATGACTGAACCACGCTAGTAGGCGGGGCCCTTCACTAAAACTAGGCCGCGAGGGCGAGCCGCTGACGCTGGTGGGCAACGGCCGTTCGCACGAGATCGCGAGCACCCGAGCGAAGGTCTTCCATCGTCCCGTCGACGCTCAACACGACGCCCGCTTCGGGCCAGAGACCGATAACGCGCGTCGCGGCGAGGCCGGTGGACTCGGCCAACGCGTCGATGGTGAGGTCGGCGCGCAGTCCCGGACCGGCGCTCTTGCCCGGCGCGCCCGCGCGAACGCGTACCAAGATTCGAGAGAGTCCCCGCACCACGATCAGGTCGCGACGCCCGCGCAACGTCGTGCGCGCCCGGGCGACGTCGTAGTAGGCGTCACTCGTCGCCACCGACCACGGCGCGTCGATGCTCTCCGCCGCTTCACCGAGTTGCGTCGTCCAGTTGGCCGCCTCCGCGCTCACGAGACCGAGCACCGAAGGGGAGGACTGCGCGAGGTAACTGGCCAGTGAGCCGGCGCGAGCGTAGCCCGAGGCGACGCGCAACAGCTGATCGGTCACTTCGACGTCGACCGCGTCGAAGCACGTGAGCGTCGGATCGTTGAGTGCGCGGCGCAGTGCGGCGTTGCCGATGACGCGCTTCGCGGTCGTGGGCGACCAGCGAAAGCCACCCATGGGTTGTCCGGCGCGTTCCACCATCCACGCGTCGAGCCGACGGTGATCGGCGCTCGTGACGCCACGAAAGCGCGCACTCAGTGAGCGGCGGTGGTCGTCGGTCAGCACGTGGGGGTCGCTCGGCGCGTCGTCGATCAGTCGATTGAGGACGTTCCTCGAGTAGCGACGGTGCGTCAGCGCGCTCACGTCGCCACCAGTTGCGCGAGTACGTCGAGGACGTCGAGGACGTCGTCGGCGGCGCGCGTCAGGAGTTCGTCGTCGACGTCGAGACTCCAGAGCTCGCCCGTCGCCGTCGAGAACATCGACGTACGCAACGGCGCGATCGACGTGCGAAGGGTCTGGACCAGAGCGTGATAGCGCATGACGCGCTCACCACCTTCGCCGAGCGGGGAGGTGGTCACGTCGAGCAGGGCCACCGACGCGACGTCGCTCGAGGTCGTGCCGACCATGAGGTCGACCACGTCGCGCAGCACCACGTTGCCGCTCGCCAAGCGCTGGTACGCGCGAAGCGACGTGCGCGGGAGCCAACGATTCGACAGAGGTCCGAGCGAACGCTTCAAGGTCACGCAGTGCGCGGTGACGTCGGTGGCGAGACGAGCGCGGTCGTCGTCGTCTAGGTGATCGACGAAGGTGGTCAGTTCATTCGAGCCGACGTCGGCGCGCCAGGCGAGATGGGCTTCGTGAAAGGCGTCGTCGACGTCGAGACCGACGCTCATGAGACGAAGCGCCTGCGTGATCAAGACACCTCGAACTTGCGCGAGCGTGGAGTGCGAGAGCTCGGCGGCGTACTGCGTCGTCAGCAGTGACGACGCGCGCACGGTGACGGGCTCGTCACGCAGCGTCGGTCCGAGACGTTCGAAGATGCCGTCCTCGAGGGTTGCTCGAAGGCCTGCGGCCGCCGTGTTGTTCGCGACGGGCCGTGTCGCGCGCTCTCCTCGAAGCACGTCCATCACGTTGAGGGGCGAAGCATCAAGCAGTGAAGTCATGACATGAGTTTGGCGCCACGCTGTGACACGACCTAGCCTCGAATCGTGTTCGTCGCCGTCTTCTCAGTCTTCGTGCTGGCCATGGTGGTCTTGAGCGTGTTGACGATTCGCTGGGCCGTCAAGCGCGACCGCGAGCGGCGCGCGCGCGAGAAGACGAACGAGACCTAATCTTCCAGCTGGTCCTGGAGATCGTGCACCGCGCGGTCGAGGTCGGCGATGGCACGTTCGATCACCGCGAGACGGTCCTTCAGGGTCTCGTCCACCCGCTGATCGACGCGCTTGTCGACTTGGGCTGAGAGGCGGGCGTCCAACGAATCGACGATGGGCTGGGTCATCTGCTTGATGCGACTCTTCAAGTCCTGTGATTTGTTGGCGTTGGTGTCGTCGTTGTCGGCCATAGGCCCAGACTAGGTGAGGGGCGGCGGACAGTAGACACCGGCGTTGAACTGGAGCGTATTGAACTGGCCGCCCCACGGAGGGTTGAGCAGCGTCGTCGCTTCGGCTTGAAGCGTCGACGCGGGCGTGCACACCGCGTCGAAGGAGATGAAGCCGCGCACGTTGCTGCCACTCGCGCCCGCGACGGGAATCGGACCGCCGCCACCAAAGGCGATGGCCATGAAGACCGGCAACGAAAGGGTGGAGAGCTGGTAGTTGCGGTACTCGGACTGCGACGCGTAGACCCCGGCGTTGAGCGTCGGGTCGACCGAGTTGAGGCCCTCCTGCCACCCCTTCACCATCGAACTCCAGTACGTCGCGTACTTGGCCATCGTCGCGAGACTCGAGCCACCGGGCGCGTCGAGGCCCGAGTGGTTGTCGGGGTAGCCCTCTGGGTCGAAGATGACCCAGTCGGGCTTCAGTCCCACGCCGAGTGCGCGGTAGGAGTCGATCTGCGTCGCTACCCACGCGCCCGCGGCGAAGCCGTGGTCGTAGTAGTTGGACGTCGTCATGGGTTGACCGGCGAGTGGACCACTCACCGTCCAGAAGTCGAGCCACGTCACTCGCTTGTGGGCGTTGTAGATGGACTGGCCCAAGAGATAGTCCGGGGACGTCGCCACGCTCGCCCCGCCGGTGAAGCCCACCCACGGCGCCGTCCTCGTGCCCAGTCCGCCGGTCTCGGAGATGATGGGCCAGCCGTCACCGATGGCCTTCGTCCACTTGGCGCTCGGAATGGCGTAGACGCCCACCCCTTGGCGCGGTGGTGAGTTCAGTCCTGCCGCGTAGAGCGTGAGTTGACCGTTGATCTGAAGACCCGTGACGACACTCCCGACGGAGCGCGCCGAACTCCCGGCCGTGACCGAGACGTCGGTCGACGTCCACGGCGACGCGCCCGAGATGCTCGTCAGCACGAAGAGGTCACCCCAGTTCGCGGCCTGCCCGGCGACCGCTACCTGCGACGGCGTCACCTGCACCGAGAGCGTGCCCGTGAGCGGTGGGGCGCCGGCGGCGAGGCTCGTCACGTTCTGCACGTTCCACACGTGACTCACCGGAACCGACGAAAAGGACGTCGTGAAGAGTTCGACGGAGCCGCCACTGGTGAGTCCCGCGAGGTCGATGTTCGTCGCGCTCGTGCCGAGCGCGAGCGATCCTGACAGCGTCGGCGTACCCGTGAGCGTGGTCAGGTTCTGAGCGCTCCACGTCCGAATCGACGTGCCGACGTTGGTATAGACGGCGAGGTCGCCGTTGTTGAGGTTGGCCGCGAACATGGGCGTGGGTCCCGGCAGCACCACGGGATCGCTGCCAAAGGCCGTGGCGTTGACAGGTTTGGTGGTCGTCGTGGTGGGCGGCTTGGTGGTCGTCGTGGTCGACGACGACGTGGGCGACGTGGTCGTCGTGGCGGGCGGCTTCGTCGTCGTGGTGGTGGAGGACGTCGTCGGTGGTGGCGTCGTGGTGCCGACGTTGGTCACGTTGAACGCGTTCTGCGCGTACACCGGGATCGGCTGGTCGGCGGCGAACGTGAGGGTGAGCACTTCAATCGTGTTGGTGGCCGTGCGGTACGCGACGGTGCCCGTCGTACCGGTGATCTGAATGCTCGGTAGTCCGTTCGACGCGAGGACCCCCGTGAGCGCCGTCAAGTCGGTCGTGACGAACGGGCGCCACGGCGTGTCGTAGTGCAAGCGCGCCCAGATCGTCGTGTTGGGATCGTTCGGACTCAACATGATGACGTGTCCGCGGTCGTCGACGTAAAGGAGGTCGACGTTGTTGGAGGGATCGAAGAAGGGAATGGGATCGGCTGCGGGCGTGGGCACGTCGTTGCCCGGTGTGAAGTCAGTCCAGCGTGTCGCGCCGCCGGCGCTTTGCGTGAAGAGCGCGAGGTGACTGTCGTTGGTTCGATACGCGAGCACGCCCAACGTGCCGCTCGTCGCGCCGTGGGGTCCACCAAGCATCGTGGTGGCGTTCAGTTGACTCTTCAGGGACACCGCGTTCCACGGCAGGGGCTGCACGCCGGTCTCGACGAACTGATACATCGGCAGTCCGGCCGGCGCGCTCGGCGTGGCCCCGCGTGAAGAGCTCTCCGCGAGGAAAGTGCCCGCCACCAGAACGATGGCCATCAGCGCAAATCGTCGAATCTTCACTCACGTCCTAACGGGGGGCGACGCGTCCTCTTCGTAGGGACCTTCACCGTGTCAAAGTTTAGAGGCGAGGTGCTGACCGACTTCGTTCATCCACTTCACGGTTACTTCTATTGCTACAACCGTGTTACAACTCTCCTCAACGCGGATGATTTACTCGCGCCAATGGCGTTGAGGGCACGAGCAATGACGCCGTACAACTTTCCTTTGGTGAGTCTTTCCACGTTGATGGACGTTCTGCCTCTTCCAAGCGAGATCCACGACTGGCCACCGTTGATCGAATATTGATACGACGTGATGGCGCTCGAACCGTTCTGCACCGGTGCCTTCAACGACAGCGCGAAACCACCGATGAGTGGGGCGAGCTTCGTGATCGTCGGCGGCCCCGGCTTCGACTTTGGCGTCACAGTCGCCGCGCTGAAGGTGAGCGTCGTTGAGTAGATCGTCTGTCCCGCGTAACTGACGTTCACCGTCACGCTCTGCGCGACCGTAGAGCCGACGCTGAACGTCGCGACACCGGTCGCGTTACTCGTCACCGAACTGGTGGCGCTACCGAGTCCGTTCGACCTGTCCTCGACGTTGTTGATGCTCAGGTACCCACCGGTCGCCGTGGCCGTGACCTTGAGCGAAGCGTTCGCAACGGGCGTGCCGTTCGCGTCGCGCAGCGTGGCCGTGACGGTGGGTCCGGGCGTGAGGGCTTTCGCGGTCGTCGTGGAGAGAGCGAACGAACTCTTCACGGTGGAGACGGCGGGGGGACAGAGGCCCGCGAGGAACGCGGTTCCGTTCGGACTGCCGAGCCCCGACGCCATGTCGTAGCCCACGTCGGCGGTGTAGCCGCCGACGCCGAAGAGATCGTTGTTGCCGGACGTCACGTCGGTGAAGCCGGTCGACGACATTGCGTAGAGCGAAGGGTTGATGAAGCCGAGTCGACCACCTGTGGTCGTCGTGCAGGCTTGCGCCGCGACGGCGACGAGCGCGCTCACGAGTGGCGCGCCGATCGACGTACCCCCGATGCCGCCCCAGCCGCCCGAGCACGTGTGGTTACAAAGACCCGTGTCGGTACCGGTGAAGTACTGGATGAAACCCGTCGAGGGGTCGGCCATCACGGAGAGGTCGGGCACCATGCGGCGTGTCGACGTGGCGGTGTTGATACCAGGTCCGACCTGCCAGGACGGGCGACTCCACAGCGTGGACACACCGCCGCCGCCCGCGCCACAGCCCTGCGAGGTGCAGTTGTCGTTCCAGACGGTCTGGCTGAGGGGAGAGATGTTCGAGACGGTAAGCCCGCCCACGCCCGTGACGTAAGGCTGGGACGCGGGGTCGTCGACGGCGAGGGCTTTCGCGGGTTGTGGCGTCCCTTCGCAGTCCGAGGACCCACTGTCACCAGCCGCGGCGACGATGGTCTGTCCTTGAGCCGCCATCTCTTCAAAGATCGTCTGTTCGGCCAGCGCGGCGCCGGCCGTCTGCGCTTCGCAGATGCCCCACGAGGTCGTGATGATCGTCGCGGTGTTGTCACTCGCCATCTGGGAGTAGATGTCGGTGGGTCCGTTCGCGTTCTGCGTTCCTTGGTAGACCTCGATCGCCGCACCCGGCGCGAGGGCCGCGGCCTCTTCGACGTCCAGCGTCGCTTCGTCGGGCGCGTTGTTCGCGTTGTCCGCGGTCACGGGTCCACCGTCCACGTTGATCTGGGTGATCGACGGCGAGAGTCCGTAACAGGAGAAGAAGGTGCTGACGTCACCCGAGTCGTAGTTCGCGAGTTCGTACACTCCGATCGTCTGGCCGACGCCCGTGTCGCCCGCCGTCCAGGCGGTGCTTAGTCCGTAGAGCTGGGCCTGTTGCTGCACGGTGTAGCCACCGACGGAGTTTGGAGTGGTGCCCGACGAACTTCCCGCGGAGCTGCACGTAGTCGGTGGCGTGCTCGCGTGCGGTGTCGAAGCGTTCGTCGTCGAGAGGTCCGTCGTCTCTGGTTGCACCGTCGACAGTCCCGCGACCGCCGTCACGTCCTTTGCGATCGCTTCGGGCAGTGACGCGGCGCTCGCGAAGTGCGCGTGCAGTGAACCGTCACTGAGACGAATCGTCTCGACGGGCGCGGCGAAGGCGTGCGCGATGTTCGTCGACGCGCCCGTGACGCGAAGAATGTTGCGACCCTTGCTGAGCGCGTCGACCTTGAGGCCGTACGCCTTCAGATAGTTCGTCACGTCACGCACCGTCGCTGGTGTCGCGCCGTAGGAACTCGCGTACTCACTCGGCGTGAGGTAGTGGTGATAGTTCGCCGACGCGGTGTTGGAGAGACTCGCGATGAACGCGGTCAGTGCTCGTTGATGAGTTTGGGTGAGCGCGAGGTCGAAGGACGTCGTGATCGACCGATTGACGACGACGTCGTTCGTCGCCAGAGGCGTCAAACCCGCCACGACGACGCGCGCGTCACTGGCGCCAGCCGCCAACGAGGTCGCTGGAAGTGCCAGTGCGACGAGAGCCGAGCAGAGGACGAGAAGACGCCACTGGGAACGGTGTCGAAGACGGGGCATGAACGTCAGCCTAGAGAAGAGTCAGCGACGTCACCTAGTCGGATTTATAAGAAGCGGTGTCCGGCTTCACATCGAAGCCAGCGCGGCGATAACGAGCGGACAGGTCGCCGCACTCGGCACAGATTGATTCGGGCACGACGCCCGCACGTATGAGCCAACCGAAGACCGTGCACCCGAGGCAGATGCCGAGGAAGCCTTCGAGTGACGCGGCGGCGATGAGTGGCAGGAGTATCCAGCGCGCGTCGAGCCACCCCGCCGTGAGCCAGGTGACCAGTGTGGCCGACGAAAAGGCCAGTCCCATGGCCTGCGCGAAGCGCTTCGGCGGTCCTGGCACTGACTTTTGCCAGCGCGTGAGTCGTGGCCCACTCACGTGCACCGCGAACCAACCGAGCGGTGAGATCTTCGGTCCCGCCGCCACGCGAGCGACGAATCCGTACGTCAAAGGAATGAGCAGCCAGGCGTACCCGGTCACGAACGCGACGACCGACATGGTGACGACGCCCAGGGCGACCGATCGCGCCGCGGCGTCGTTGACGGGATTGGGGAAAGAGAAGAACTTCTTCATTGGACAAAGTCTAGAGAAATTGTCAGAAATTTGACCTTAGGAGATCGCGAGCTTGACGGTCGTCACGACACCAACGGCGATAACGAGGACGCGCACCAGCGTCGGGGACAGGCGGACCATCAACAGCGCCCCGAGCCAGCCACCGACGAGCGACCCGATGAGCAGCGTCGTCACGCCCGCGACGGCGAGGTGTCCGTGCACCACGAAGATGAGCGCGGCCGAGGCGTTGATGATCATGGACAAGGCGTTCCTCAGCACTTGCAACGTGTGGATCTCGAGCGGCAGCGCGAGCGCCATCACGGCGAGGAGCACGATGCCGAGGCCGGCACCGAAGTAGCCGCCGTACACCGAAACGAGGGCGACCGCCGCAGCGAGCGGCCAGCGGCGAGGCGGGTGATCGCGATCGACGGTGGCCAGCTGACGGGTGATGAGCGGCGCGCAGGCGAAGAGCGCGGTGCCGGCTCCGATCAGCCACGGGACGATCGATCGAAACGTCGACGGCGACCCCTCGAGCAGCAGGGCACAGCCGGCCGCCGTGCCGAGCACGCACGAGGGCACCAAGGTCAGAATGAGTTGTCGGTGCGGCGCGAGCTGATGGCGAAAGACGCGCAGCGATCCAAGGTAGCTGGGCACGACGCCGACGGTCGCGGAGAGATTGGCCTGCAGCGCGGGAACACCGAGCGCCAACAAGGTCGGGAACGTCACGAACTGACCGCCGCCAGCGACGCCGTTGACGACGCCCGCACCCACGCCAGCCAGCAGAAATATCGTCAACCGCCATCCAAATGGAAGTGCCGCGATCAACATTGTCACTATCGTACGTACGATGGATTTTTTGATAATGACCACGTGCAATCCCCGAATGTGGTCGCGTCGTCCTCTACCGTTAGCCGGGTGTACCTCTTGAGTGGCGAACTGATTGTCCCCAACGACGCTCCCGACGACCTCATACGCGCAGCCGGGGGCGTCGTCACGCGATTCGTCCCCGGTGGACGTGTCGAAGTCGCCTGCATCTACCGTGAGTCGAGGGGCGACTGGACCTTCCCGAAGGGCAAGATCGAAGAGGGCGAGACTTTCGAGCAGGGCGCGCTTCGAGAAGTCTTCGAGGAGACCGGCCTGCACTGCGAGGTCGTTCGATTCATCGGCACGACGAACTACACGCATCGAAAGGGCAAGTCGAAGATCGTCGCGTACTACTTGATGCGCGCGCAACATGGTGAGTTCGAACCGAACGAGGAAGTGGACGTCCTCGTATGGCTTCCACTCGAACACGTGCGAGCGCACCTCACGTGGGACCGCGACCAGGAACTCTTCGACTTGGTGCTCGAGCTACCAGAGATTCGAGCGCTGGCGTCCTAACGGACGCGCTCGAGGAAGTTTCTCGTTGATTCGTGTTTCGGGTTCGAGAAGATCTCCTTGGGTGTTCCTTGCTCGACCAAAACGCCCTTGTCGAGATAGACGACCTGATGCGCGACGTCCTTCGCGAAGTTCATCTCGTGGGTCGCGATCAACATGGTCGTACCCTGTCGCGCGAGATCGGTGAGAAGGTCCAGTACCTCGCCGACCAACGTCGGGTCGAGGGCGCTCGTCACCTCGTCGAGCAGGAGCAACGACGGACGCATGGCGAGAGAGCGCACGATCGCGACGCGCTGTTGCTGTCCACCCGAGAGCCGATCGGGGTACTCGTCGGCGCGCTCACGCAGCCCGATGCGCGCGAGGAGCGTTAACGCCTCTTCACGGACGTCGGCCCCCTTTCGCTTCTGGGCCCGAACGGGACCGAGCATGACGTTGTCGAGCACGCTTAGGTGGGGAAACAGGTTGAAGGACTGAAAGACCATGCCGACGTGTCGGCGCACGAGATCGGGATCGATGCGTGGGTCCAACAAGCTCTGGCCGAAGAGGATGATGGATCCTCCGTCGATCGTCTCGAGCAGATTGGCGCAGCGCAGCAGAGTCGACTTCCCGGAGCCCGACGCGCCGATGAGACAGACCACTTCGTGTCGGTGGAGCTGTAAGGAGATGCCGCGCAGCACTTCGTTGTCGCCGAAACGTTTGATGACAGCGTCGAGTTCGAGGACGACGTCGCTCACAAGGAGACCGCGAGTCGCCGGGCGCGGTCGCGAGCCATCAAGCGGTCGGTGAAGCGCGTCATGGGGATGGTGAGAGCGAGGAAGAAGAGTGACGCGACGACGAGACCGCTCCCGTTGAAGTTGGTGGACTCGAAGATCTGCGCGGCCCGGGTGGCTTCGACGGCGCCCAAGGTGGACACCAGGGCGGTGTCCTTCTGGAGAGAGATGAAGTCGTTGAGCAGTGGGGGAATCACCGTGCGCACCGCTTGAGGCAACGTGACGCGTCGCATCGTCGAGGCGTGGGTGAGCCCGAGTGATCGAGCCGCGAGCAATTGGCCGTTGGGTACCGAGAGGATGCCCGCGCGAAAGACTTCGGCCACGTAGGCGCTGTAGGTCAAGGTGAGCGCGATGACGCCGTACGTCGCGAGGGACAGGTTCGAGACGAAACCGAACTGCAGTGACGGGAGTCCGTAGCCGACGATGAAGACGACGAGCAACAGCGGTATGCCGCGAAAGACGTCGGTGTAGGCGGTGACGAGGATACGAAACGGCAAGAGGACGGGCGAGTGACTCATCCGGGTCCAGGCGAGGGCCAGGCCGATGAAGAGGACCAACACCTCACTCACGAGGAACATCCAGATGTTCGTGAGGAGCCCGCTTCGAATGGCCTCGATGCCCAGTTTGGGATCCCCGACCCACGAGACCCACATGGAGTGGGGATCGAAGAAGTAGTAGCGAAACGCGGCGCCACCGGGAGCCGCGAACAGCACCGCGGCGATGATTCCGAGGATGACGAGCGTTGAGATGGTGCTCGCGACGACGCCGCGACGCCCGACGAGGAGCCGACTTCGCCTCGAGGCGAAGAGGTACGGCGTCTCTTCCGACGCAGTCACGTCGGGGTCAACCGACACGACGGCTAGGGCTGAATGAGCGGCACGCTGGTGTAGATGCCGAGCCACTTCTGTTGTAGCGCGGCGAGTGAACCGTTGGCCTTCATGGCGGCCAGCGCCACGTTCACGCAGCTCGCGAGCGGATTGCCCTTGCTGAACAGCAGTCCGTAGTGTTCGCCCACGCTCGGGAACTGCCCGACTTGCGTTGCCAGGAGCTTCTTCTTCACGACGATCTGTGATGACGCCATGTACTGACCCGTCGGGGTGTCGATGACGATCGCGTCGATCTGGCCCAGCTTCAGCGCCAGGACCGCTTGATCGAGCGTCGAGTAGACGCGCGCAGGCTTCGTGGGCTTGATGTTGTCGTTGATGTACGCGAGACCGGTCGTGCCGATCTGGTCGCCGTACTGGTAGCTCTTCAACTCTTGGGGCGTGTGCTTCTTCACGATGGCGTTCGTCTTCAGCGCCACGATCGACTGCTGCACGTCGTAGTAGCTCGTGGAGAACGTGATGGCCTTCGCGCGCGCGGCGGTGTAGGAGATCTCGTTGATGTCGAAGTCGAAGGCCTTCGGACCCGGGGTGTAGCTCGAGTCAAAGGGTTCCTTCACCCACACGACGTTCTTCGCGGACACGCCCAACTTCGCGGCGATCGCGTACGCCACGGCCGACTCGTAGCCCTTGGCGTTCGAGGGGGTGTTGTTCACGAACCACGGCGTGTAGACGGGGTTGTCGGTGGCGACGGTGAGCTTGCCCTTCGTGTGCTCTTGGGAAGTGATCGTGGTCTTGCACGCCGCAAGCGCGCTCGCGGTACTGGCCGCCTGCGCGGTGACGCCGGCCGTCAGTGACAGTCCCGTCAGTAGTGAAGCACCGAGCACCCCAGCGAGAGCGAGTCGAACGCTGCGCATAGCCATCCCTCCTTGACGCGAGGTCGCGTCACAGTGCCAGTCAGTGTAATCCTTGACCTCGCCAGAATCTCGAGGCTCACGTCACTCGATTCGATACGTCGTACGCGTCAGTCTCGCTCGCGCTGACACGGCGCTCTTTAGTAGGCTGGTTCGAGGGAGAGGTGGGTGAGTTCGGTTTAAACCACATTCCTGCTAAGAATGCGGCCTGCGAAAGTGGGCCCGAGGGTTCAAATCCCTCCCTCTCCGCCACTACACACCGAGCGCGCCGCGCTCGGTGTTGCTACGTGAAGGAGTTGTGGTGCGGTACTGGATCGAGACGCTCGGCTGTCCCAAGAACCACGTGGACTCCGACAAATTGGCCGGACTCCTTGAGTCCCAGGGCTACCTCGTCGCGACGAGTCCCGACGACGCCGATCTCGTGGTGGCGAACACCTGCGCCTTCATCGAAGCCGCCCGCGAAGAGTCCATCGAAACCGTCCTCGATCTCGCCGATCGAAAGTTGGACGGTGCTCGACTCGTGGTGACGGGTTGCATGGCGGAGCGCTACGGAGAGGAACTCGCGGCCGCCCTCCCCGAGGTGGACCTCGTCGCGGGATTCGGCGAAAGCCTCACGGCCGTCATGCCCTCGACGCCGGTGTCACTTCGCCAGCGACCGACGTCGTCGTTCGACCTCTTGAATCTCCCACGACCGAAGTCGAAGGCACCGTGGGCCTACGTGAAGATCGCCGAAGGTTGCGATCGGCGCTGTGGCTTCTGCGCCATCCCGACCTTTCGAGGCGACCAGCGCTCGCGCTCGACCGACGAGATCTTGAGCGAGGCGCGCGCCCTCGTCGACGGCGGCGTGCGCGAACTGGTCTTGATCGCTCAGGACCTCGCGAGTTGGGGACACGACCGACGTCGAGGTGGACGCGGTGAAGCGCTGGAAGTGCTCGACACGGGCGGTACCCAGCCGCTGATCGAACTCACGAAGACCCTCAGTCGCGAGGTCGAGCGCGTTCGCCTGCTCTACCTCTACCCGTCCGGACTCACGCAGGGTCTCATCGAGACGATCCTCTCCACGGGTGTTCCGTACTTCGACCTCTCCTTGCAGCACGCCTCGAGGTCCTTGCTGCGAGGCATGCGGCGCTGGGGCGACGGACCACGATTCCTCGAACGTATCGACGCGATTCGTGCCGTGGAACCCGACGCGACGTTTCGTTCCTCCTTCATCCTGGGTTACCCCGGCGAGACCGAGGACGACCAGCGCGCGTTGCTCGAGTTCATCGAGGCCGCCCAGCTGGACTGGGCCGGCTTCTTCACCTTCTCCTCGGAGGTGGGCACGTACGCCAACGACCTCGACGAGCCCGTCGATCACGAGCTCGCGCTCGAGCGTCTGCGGGAGGTATCCGAGCTCCAGGACACCATCACGGCGAAGAAGCGCGACGAGCTCGTCGGCACGCGTCAACGGATCCTCGTCGATTCGCCCGGCGTCGGACGTAGCGTGCGCGAGTGCCCCGAGATCGATGGCGTCGTGATGGTCGATCCCTCACTTATCGTGGGTTCGATGGTGGAGTGTGAGATCGTGGCGAGCCACGGAACGGACCTTGAGGCGGTCGCGCTGTGAGTGCGGAGCGTACCTACGGCCCCACGGCGCTGTTGACGCCCGCGAACATGATGACGGCGTTTCGCATCGTCGTCGCACCCTTCTTCATCTACTTGATCGTCTTCAATCGCATCTCGTGGTGGACGACCGTCGTCGGGCTCGCGGTCGCGGCGTCGGACTATTTCGACGGCATCGTCGCGCGCCGACACGGCACGACGACCTCGGGCGCGTTCCTCGACCCCTTCGCCGACAAGGTGATCGTCCTCGGTGGGCTCTACGCCATCATCGTCTCGCGCCCGCACGGCATCACGTTCTTCATCGTGCCCGCGATCATCATCACCCTTCGTGAGATCTGGATGAGCGTGTACCGAGCGCGTGCGGCCCGACACGGGACGTCGATCCCGGCCAGTCGACTGGCCAAGTGGAAGACCTTCGTGCAGGATTGGGCCATCGGGTTCTGCGTGTTGCCCATCACCGGGCACCACCCCGCGTTCGCCTTCGTGACGATCTGGTTGGCCGTCGTGCTGACGCTGTACACGGGCTGGCAGTACTACGCCGTAGGAAAGCGAGTGGTCGCGCGTGCGAGTTGAGATAGTCGCGGTTGGTACGGAGCTTCTTCTCGGTCAGATACCCGACACCAACTCGCAGTGGCTCGGCGAGCAGCTCGCCGCGAACGGCATCTCCTCGCACTTTCACCAGCACGTGGGCGACAACCACGAACGCATCGTGTTGGTGTTTCGCACCGCCCTCGCGCGCAGTGACGCGATGATCGTCTGCGGCGGCCTCGGTCCGACCCAAGACGACATAACGCGCGCCGCTCTCGCCGAGGTGATGAACGTGCCGCTCGATCGCGACGAGACCCTCGTCGCGACGATTCGATCGATGTTCGAGTCGCGCGGACGCGTGATGCCCGACAACAACCTCTTGCAGGCCGACGTCCCGCGTGGGGCTTCGATCATCTCCCAAACTCGCGGCACGGCGCCGGGTCTCATCTGTCAGGTCGGACTCAAGGTCGTCTACGCAGTCCCCGGCGTGCCCTACGAGATGAGCGAGATGTTCGATCGCGCAATACTTCCCGATCTGCTCCAACGTCAACGTGACGCTGGCGAGACCGCGGTGATCCAGAGCCGCGTGCTTCGTACGTGGGGCGCCAGCGAATCCGCCCTCGCCGAGGCGGTCGCCGAACGCTTTGACGCGTTGGCGGACGACGAGCGCGTCACGATTGCCTTTCTCGCCTCGGGGATCGAAGGCATCAAGGTACGCATCACGGCCCGTGGAGACGACGACGCTGACGCGCAGTCGCTCCTCGCCGACGAAGAACGTACCGTTCGCGCCTTGATCGAGGAGAAACTCGGCGACATCATCTTCGGCGCCGACGAGGAGACGATGGAGGACGTCGTCGCGGCTCAACTGCTCGCTCGCGGCCTTACCTTGGCCGTCGCCGAGTCCATGACCGGTGGTCTCATCGCCAGTCGTCTCGTCAACGTGGCGGGAGCGTCGAAGTGGTTTCGCGGTGGCGTCGTGAGTTACGCGTCCCAGGTGAAGTTCGACGTGCTCGGCGTGCCCGAGGGACCGGTCGTGAGCGCCGAGGCCGCTGAGGCGATGGCGAGCGGCGTACGAAAGCTCCTCGGCGCGGACGTGGGCCTCAGCGTGACCGGCGTCGCGGGACCGGAGGAGCAGGACGGTCAGGTCGCGGGCACGGTGTTCGTGGGACTGGACCTCGGCGAGCGCGTCGAGAACGTGTCGTTCCGCCTTCCCGGCGATCGCCCGCGGGTGCGCGCGTACAGCGCCATCAGCGCGCTCGACGTCCTGCGCAGAAATCTCGAACGTTCGTAGCACTCGACGGTCGTAACTAACCTCACAGAAGAAAGTGAGGTGGCCATGTCGTCACTCGAGATCGCCGTGGACCCCTCGGCCTTTGGCTTTTCCCGTGAGCGTCTCGCGCGCATCAAGACTTCCTTCGACGCCTACGTCGACAACCGGCGTCTTGCCGGCTGGCTCGCGACCGTGTCACGCGGCGGTCAGCTCGTCTGGAGCGACAAGGGCGGACACCGCGACCGGGAGAAGGGCCTCGAGGTCACGGACGACACGATGTGGCGCATCTACTCCATGACCAAGCCCATCGTCGCGGTCGCCGTGATGATGCTCTACGAGGAAGGTCATTTCGATCTCATCGACGACGTGGGGCAGTGGATCGACTCGCTGAAGGAACCTCGGGTGTGGCAGGGCGGCACGTCGTCGAGCCACGAGACGGTCGCGGCGAGCGAACCGGTGCGCGTGCATCACCTCTTGACGCACATGAGCGGTCTCACCTACGGGTTCAACTACCTGCATCCCGTCGACGAAATCTACCGAAACAAGGGTTATGACTTCGGGTTCGCGAAGGACGCCGACCTCGTACGGGCCGTCGACGACTGGGCGACGAGCCCGCTGCTCTTCCAACCGGGTTCGAGGTGGAACTACTCGGTGTCCTTTGACGTGCTGGGCCGACTCATCGAGATCTGGAGTGGTCAAGACCTCGACGTGTTCTTGAAGGAGCGGATCTTCGACCCGCTCGCCATGAGCGACACCGAGTGGTGGTGTCCGCCCGAAAAGGCCGACCGTCTCGCCATGCTCTACGTGCCCTCGCACGGCGACTCGTTTCCCTACGATGATTTGGCGAGACACTCGCTCCATCGTCCGCGGATCTTCGGCGGGGGCGGGGGACTGCTGTCGACCGCCTACGACTACGACCGCTTCATGAACATGATGCTTCGCGGGGGCGAGCTCGACGGGGTGCGACTGCTCTCGAGCCGCACGCTCGAACTCATGACCGAGAACCACCTGCCCGACGACGGTGACCTCGTGGACCTCGCCGTCGACTCCTACACCGAGACCGGGTACGCCGGCCAGGGATTCGGCTTCGGCATGTCGGTGATGATCGACCGACGAAAGAACAAGTCGCTGGTCTCGGAGGGTTCGTACTTCTGGGGCGGCGCGGCGTCGACGACGTTCTGGGTGGACCCCGTCGAAGACCTGACCGTCGGGTTCTACACCCAGCTGCTGCCGAGCGGAACCTACCCCATTCGACGCGACCTCCAGCGTCTCGTCTATCAGGCGCTCAGCGACTAGCGGGCGGATCGAGGGGCGCCCACACGTTCACGCCGCGTCAAAGTACGTTCTGTAGAGAAAGTGATCCTTGGAAGTCTCCCGGCCGTACAACTAGTGATGGGAAGACGAATGGACTCAGACACTGACGGCGTTTCTGATGAAGCGCTGCTGTCGGGCATGGCGGTGGGCGACGATCGATCGGGCCTCACCTTCGTTCGGCGCTACCAACGGCGCCTCTTCGGACTCGCCGTCGGTATCGTCGGCGACGTCGGCGAAGCGGAGGACGTGACCCAAGAGGCGTTCATCCGAATCTTTCGTCACGCCCAAGTGTTCGACGCGCGTCGCGGAGCCGTCTCCACCTGGGCGCTCACCATCACGCGCAACCTCGCCATCGATTCAATTCGCGTCCGACGTGGCGTCCCGACCGACCCCGAGGACCGCGTCTTCGTCGAGCTGATGAGCCCAGCGCGCCTTCCCGACGCCGCCGCCCTCGCGTCGGAGAACGTGGCGAACGTCCGCACCGCGCTCGCCGAGTTGCCCGTCGACCAGAGACGTGCGGTTCTACTTGCCGCGCTCTACGGGCGAACCGCCGCACAAATTGCAGAGGGGGAGGGTATTCCCCTCGGAACGGCGAAGAGCCGAATCCGCTTAGGAATGGCCCGACTTCGAACCACCGTCAACATTGAGGAAGCACTATGAGCGAGCACATCGAAGGCCCTACGTCGTGTGAGGAGTTCCAAGAGGACTTAGCGGCGATCGCGCTCGGCACGCTGTCGGGTCGCCGACGCTCAGAGGTGCTACGCCACGTTGAGAACTGTCCACAGTGCGCCACCGAATTGGAACAACTCGCGATGGTGGCCGACGCCGTCTTGCAGCTCGCGCCCGAAGAGGATCCCCCTATCGGTTTCGAATTGCGTCTCGCCCAACGACTCCAAGCGAACACGCCGCCGCGGAGTGCGCGTCGCGTCCGCCGCCTGAGTTACCTCGCCGCCGCGGCGATTATCGTCGTCATCGGCTTTGGCGCCGGCGCTTTGGTCGGATCTCGAAATGGCAACGACGCGCCTCAGTCGACGTCGACCAATCTCGCGTCGGCGACACTGCGTTCGAACGGACAAAACGTCGGCGAAGTCTTCGTGTCCGGGGCCAAGCCGTCGTGGATGTACATGACGATCGACAGCCACTCGTGGTCAGGTCCCGTCACGTGTGAGTTGATCCTCGCTTCTGGCAAGGTCGAGAACGTCGGACAGTTCGGTCTCTCCGGTGGGTACGGATCGTGGGGCACGCCCATCACCTCACCTGCCGGTCAGGTGCGTAGCGCTCGACTGATCACCGCGGGCGGGGTCGTCCTCGCGAGTGCGACCTTCCGCGCCTGACCTCATCACGACAGCACCCGGGATTCAACGCTGACGCGAGAAAAGATCGTCACCGCGGTGATCCCTCTCCAGCGTTTCTCCGTAGAACTGTGTGAACAGCATCGACCGATCGCCATCAACGACCACGAGGAGAGCAGTGACATGGAAGAGACGACACAGTACCGAGCGACCATACGTCGAGTCCCACTAGGGAGGGTCGCGGCGGCCACGATGGCCTTGTTCACCTTGTCCTCGTTGCTCCTCGCCCCCGACGCCGCGCGCGCGGCCTCGACCCACGCCACCTCCGGCGTCGTCGTGTCGGCCGTGAAGAACGCCAAGTACGGCACCATCCTCGTCAGTGGCCGAGCTCTGTACACCTTGGCGCCGAGCAGCACGGCGTGTGGCACGAAATGCTTGAAGGTCTGGCCTGAACTGTTGCTGCCGAAGGGCGCCACGAAGGCAATCGCGGGTAGTGGCGTCAGTGCCTCGAAGCTCGGCACCGTGAAGCGGGCGAACGGTGCCCTGCAGGTGACCTACGGCGGCAAGCCGCTGTACTGGTTCTACAAGGACACGTCCGCCGGAGCGGTGAAAGGGAACCTCAAAGACCAGTGGGGTTCGTGGGCCGTCGTCGTGACGAAGAAGTCGAGCACCGGTGGCGGCGGGACCACCACCACGAGCCCTGGCGGCGGCGGCGTCGGGTTCTAGTGTTCAGAGTGCGGGAAGGGAAGTCGTTATGTCATCCTTCGTAGATTCCTCGATACCCACACGAACCCCGGCGTTGGTAGCGCGAAATGTTCGTACGTCGCGTCGGCCCCGACTCTCACTGTCGTCGCGCGTCTACCTGCCCGCGTTTTCGATCCTGGCCGTCGCGATCGCGCTCGTCGCGATCGGATGGTCGAGTCGCTGGGGCGGTTCAAGTTTCGCCGCGTCCATCACCAGTCTTCGTGTCGTCGTCGTGGGACCGATCACGCTGGTGGTGATCGCGGCGTTCCTCGTCATTGAGAGGATGCACCCCGCGCAACGCCGACCGCTGTTCGCCCGTGGCT
Organism: Acidimicrobiales bacterium; assembly: GCA_035949355.1. Taxonomy (GTDB): domain Bacteria; phylum Actinomycetota; class Acidimicrobiia; order Acidimicrobiales; family RAAP-2; genus RAAP-2. The sequence continues at coordinate 2,303 of DASZIH010000001.1, read as the reverse complement.
ATCGCCAAGACCTCCTCTACACGGTGTTGAACGCGACGCTCGTCGTGCCGCTCGTGACCGCACTCACCCTCTCCTTTGCCGAGGTCGCGCGAAAGGGCCTGCCGTGGATCGTCGTGCCGAAGTTCGGTCTCGTGCCCCGCTGGGCGGTGATCGCTCTCATCTTCGTCGCGATGGACGGTTGCAACTGGCTCGCGCACCTCGCGAATCACCGCGTTCGAATGCTTTGGCGTTTTCACGAACTCCATCACTCCCAAGAGGACATGAGCGTGCTCACGGTCTTTCGGACCCATCCACTCATTCACGTCTCGTACCTTCTGGCCCTCATTCCGGGAATCGTTCTCCTCGATAACGGCGCGGTGCCGACGACGTTCCTCGTGGTGTACGCGGGCATCGTGGCGTTCGAGCACTCGAACACGAATCTGGGATTCGGTCCGTTAGGACGGATCTTCGTGAGCCCCAACTATCACCGGATCCACCATCGGGTGCAGGGTCGACAAGACGTCAACCTCGGGTTCGCGTTGACGATCTGGGACCAGCTCTCTCACCGGGCGATCTTTCCAACCGCCGAGACGATTCGCATGGACACGGGTTTGCCTGGTCGGCCTCTGAGCGTCGAACAGGCCGGAGCACGACCGCGTCACTTCGCCGTCCTGTTCGCGCAGCTCGTCGGGCCGTTTCGGCCCCTGGGCGACGCCGCCAACTTGCCGGTGGTTCCTGAAGAACCTCTCCCTCGGCGACGCGAGCTGACCAGTACAGGCGCCGTCATTGAAGAGAGTGACGTGGCTTGATGGCGACGCCGTCGATGGGAGAGAGGGCGCGCACCGTCTTGAATCTCGTACTCAGCACGCGCGTCGCGTCACTGCCCGCTGATCTCGCTCTCGTCGCCGTGCGAATTGCGCTCGCCTGGATCTTCATCTGGTACGGAGCCGGCAAGCTCTTCGGTTCGTTCAACGGACCAGGCATCCACCAGACCGCCCTGTACTTCTCGAACACCGCTCACCTCCACCCGGGGGGATTCTTCGCCGTCCTCGGCGGCGTCATCGAATTCGGAGGAGGCGTCCTCCTCATCCTTGGACTCGGCGCGCGCCTCGCCGGTCTCGCGCTCTTCGGCGACATGGTGATGGCGATGATCACCGTCACCTGGGTGAACGGCATCAACTCGGAGTCGCTGACCCCGGGCTACGAATTGAACGTCGCGCTCGCGGTGCTAGCGCTCGTCGTCGCGGTCTTCGGCGCCGGGCGACTCAGTCTTGACGCGCTCGCCGAACGAGGCGTCGCGGCGGTTCACGCGCGCCGCGCCGTGTGAACATCGCGCCCTCTCGCCAGTCGTCGCGACCACAACCGCTTCGCGCGAACTGGCGCCGCTGGTTCGAGCCAGGTTTCTTCACTCCACGGACGACGTTTGTGATCCGGATGATCGTGAATCTCGTTGGCGCCGCCGGCGCCGCGCTCTTCGCGTTGGCGGCCATCCAGCACTACCGCAGTACGCACACCTTGATCGGCGCCGCGTTCGTGTTCGAGCAACTGTGGATCGTGGTGGCGTACCTGGTGCGGCGTCCCGCACGGACGGTGAGCCGACGGTTCAGCGACTGGCTCCTCGCGTTCTGCGGAACTTTCGCGGGCGTGCTCTTTCGACCCACGGGTCTGCACCCTCACTGGGGCGTCGAACTCGGATTGGGCGTCCAGCTGGTCGGTCTGGTGATCGCCGTTCTGTCACTGCGCGCTCTCGGTCGCTCGTTCGGGTTTGCTGCCGCGGACAGGGGGCTGGTGCGCCGTGGCCCCTACGCCATCGTTCGCCACCCCATCTACGCGTCGTACGTGTTGCTGCAACTGGGCTACGTGCTGCAGAGCCTCTCCGTGCGCAACGCCCTCGTCATGGTGTTCGCAACGAGTTGCAATTTTGGACGGGCCCGTGCGGAAGAGCGCCACCTTTTGGAGTGCGGAGGCTACGACGAGTATCGCGCCCACGTTCACTGGAGGGTGCTCCCGGGGATCTGGTAAAGCCGGTGCGAAAGGTACGACATCGCAGGGCGTGGTCGCCGTAGGGTCAGGGAAGAAAACTCGACGCTAAATACCTGGCGTTGTGTGCGCAAAAAAACAGACCCAATCCCAAAACCTACCCCTCACTAAGGTGGAAAGCATGGCAAAAGACAAGTACGACCCCGACGAATTGGTCGGCCTCGACATGGAGCCAGAACAGGCGATTAAGGCAATTCTTGACGGGGCTGGAACCCAGGACGAAGAGGTCGAGATGGAACCTGAGGAGACAGAAACAGAGGGTTAGCCTCGGGCAATGGCTCGCG